>NZ_CDWTNB010000026.1:0-33928 GCF_977947065.1 Frankia sp. CgJB1 | reverse complement strand
GGCACGTGGAGATCCCCGAGCAGGTCGTGAACGTCGGCGACGAGATCCTGGTGAAGGTCATCGACATCGACCTCGACCGCCGCCGCATCAGCCTGTCGCTCAAGCAGGCGAACGAGGCGGGAGGGCTGGCTGCCGACGGCGAGGCGTTCGACCCGAGCCAGTACGGCATGGAAGCCAAGTACGACGAGCAGGGTAACTACGTCTACCCCGAAGGCTTCGACCCCGAGACCGGGGAATGGCTCGAAGGTTACGAGGAGCAGCAGGCGGAATGGGAGCGGCAATACGCCGAGGCCCAGGCCCGCTTCGAGGCGCACCAGGCCCAGATCCGGGCCGCGCAGGAGGCCGACGCCGCCGCGGCGGCTCCTTCCTCCTACACCTCCCAATCCGAGCAGCCTTCCTCGGCGATCGACGAAGAGGCGCTGCGTCGGCTGCGTGAGCAGTTCGGTCGGGAGTAGCCGACTCCCGTCACCGACGGTCGGGGCCCGGGGATCTTCTCCCCGGGCCCCGACCGATTTCCGATCCTTTCTCCTCCCGTCCCAGACCCGGCGGGAGCCCAGTCCCGGGTAGAAGCTCAGCCCGGGCAGAGGGAGGTCCTCGGCCGGATCAGGACGAGGAGCGCGCCACGGCCGGGTCGACGTGATCCGGCCTGAGCAGGATCGGAACGTCCCCGCGGATCTCGTAGCGATGGCCGAGACGCGGGTTGACCAGCCAGCCGTCGACGAGCTCCAGCGGTCCCTTGTCGACCGGGCAGGCGAGGATCTTCAACAGTTCGGGTTCGATGGTCATCTCTGACGTTCCTGTTCGTCGTCTCGGGGGGCCGTCGCGGGACCCATGAGTATCCGTTCCGGATCCCCTGAGCATCGCAGACACCTCGGTCGGCCCTGACCGGCCCCGGCCGGGGGCGCCAGCCATCCCGGTGCCGGGCCCCGGTCGCGAGGCACCGGTTCGCGTCGCTGACGGGTTATGCAACCAACTCGATGACATAAAAACTTCTGGGGGATAGCGTCGAAGTCGCTCGGCGGCCGGAGACCGGTCGCGAAGTCCCAGCTCGCCTTCATCGAGAGTCAGGTGTCCATGACTGTCCATGACTTCACCGTCGATGCCGCGGACGGAACCTCCCGCTCGCTCGGCGACTACGCCGGCCAGACGTTGCTGATTGTCAACGTTGCCAGCAAATGCGGTCTGACGCCGCAGTACGAGGGGTTGGAGTCCCTGTACCGGGATCTGCACGGCCGCGGCCTGGAGATCCTCGGCTTCCCGTGCAACCAGTTCGGCGGACAGGAGCCGGGTACCGACGCCGAGATCCAGGAGTTCTGCACCACGAAGTTCGACGTCACCTTCCCGGTCCTGAGCAAGATCGATGTGAACGGGCCCGACGCGGCCTCGCTGTACACCCACCTGCGTTCCGAGGCGCCCGGTGACTTCAGGCCCGATGCCGGTTTCCTCTACGAGCACATCAAGAAGACCCGGTCGGAAGCGATCGGCACCGACGAGATCAAGTGGAACTTCACCAAGTTCCTTGTCGACCCGGACGGAAAAGTGGTCCGCCGGTACGAGCCGACCGTCACCCTCGAGGAGATCCGCAAGGATCTTGAGGCCACCCTGGCCTGATGGTTCTCCCGTGCCCGGCCTGCCGCTGTCGCCGGCCGGGCACGCCGAAGCGGGCGGTGCCCGCCGGCTTCGCAGCAGGAGTAGGCGAGCGCGGTCAGCGGACGCCGAACAGCGCCAGATAGCGTTCCGCCGCGTTCGGGTTCAGTACCGGTCTGTACAGCGAGGATTCCACGTTCCCCTCCTCGGCGTTGTTGAAGTACGCCTCGTAGGCCAGGGCGTCAGCGTTCGCGGTGAAGGTCTCGTACATCTTCTGGATGTAGTAGGGGTTGTCGCCACCGCCGCCGGTCGTGCGTACCAGACCCCACTCCGGAACGGCGAACTTCTTGCCGTGGGCGCGGGCGAAGGCGATCACCGTGCACAGACCGGATCGCAGATAACACTGCCGGTCCCAGATCGTCTTACTGACGGAGGCGGGATAGGAGTCGTAGGAGTCGATGCTGACCATGTCGATGTAGTCGTCACCGGGATAGGCGTCCCAGACGTCCTGACCGCTTACCGGCAGGTGATCCCGGTGTGCGGTTATATTCCAGTCGATCCGCACGTGCGGCGCGGTCGACCGGATCGCCAGGACCGTGCGGCGGTAGCAGGTCTTCCAGGTCTCGACGTCGCGTGGATACCACCAGAACCAGTCGCCGTTGAACTCCCAGCCGAGCCGGACGAAGGCGTCGCCGCGGCCGAACGTCGTCAGTGTGGTGCCGAACTGCCGCCAGTAGTTGTCGTAGGCGCCGGTCGCGCAGGTGGCCTCGTCGCCGTCCTTGGGGAACATCGGCTGGGCGACCGACAGGCCGCCGGGGAACTTGTCCCGGGTGAAGGCCTGCGTCGGCCAGCCGGCCGAGACCAGGTTGGTCCAGTCCTGCCGATCCGTGAAGACGACGGCCAGGTCCACCTTGCGGCCGGTGAAGACCGACCAGAGATTGACGTCCGCGGGGAAGTTGCCATTGGCGCCGGAGACCCAGTGCACACCGCCGGGCTGGGGCTGGAGCGGCTTGGGTTTGTCCGAGCAGGAGCTGAGCCCGCCGGCGACCAGGCCGATGATCAGCAGGAGGAGCAGCGGCAGCGGGAGTGACCGCGGGTGGGCGGCGCGGACGGTGTGGCGGCCGGCAGACCCCCACCCTCGCGGTGCCAGGCGCGGTCTCATACGGCGGAGGGTCGCTGCGTACCCGAAGCCGTGGCCGTGGCCGTGGCCGTGGCAGTGGCAGTGGCAGTGGCGCCGAGCAGCGGCGTCTCCACCGGGCCGGGCCGCCGGGCCCGTAGCCATGCTTGCACGGCCTCGGCCTCGGCCGCCCAGTCGTGACCGGGAACGAGCGCCTCACCCACCTCCATGTGCGTGGCCATGGAGGGCTCCGGCACCAGCATCGTGCGGCGCAGCCGTTCGGGCCGCGCCAGGGCGACGGCGTTGAGTGTCGTGCGCAGCCCGCTCAGCACCACCCGACGAGCGACCCGCACGGCGGGGGGCTGCGGGGAGAACGCAGGCGGTTCCCCGCCCAGCTCGGCCAGCCGGAAGGGCTGGAAACCCTGCAGGGTAAGACAGGTCGCGCGGTCGAAGGCGCCGCCGACGAACGGGATCGAGCGCAGCAGCAGTTCGTCCTCGAGCAGGGTGCCGACCCGCAGGCCGAACGTGCTGGTCGTGGCGGCGGCCCTGGCCCAGGTCACGCCGTCGAGCACCGGCGCGTGGGAGTGGCTGCCGCCGTCCCGGTGGACCATTGGCCGGCGGCGGGTGGTGGTCGAGGAGAATCGCAGCGTGCTGTAAAGGGTGAAATAGTCGACCGCGGGGAGCGCGGTCGCTGCCGCGACGAGACTGGAAAGCGATTTTTCCGTGTACAAATAGTCATCTTCGGCGAGCCAGACCAGATCGTCCGGCGACCAGCGCCGGACCCGCGGCATCCGCAGCACGTACCGGTAGGATGCGCGATTGCTGCCGCACTGCACCGACTGCACCTCGCCGGCGGACGTCATCACGGCAAGACGCTCCGCCGGCATCGGGCCGTCATTGACGAAGACGATCAGTACCGGGATGTCGACGTTCTCGACGGCCCGGAGGAGAGAGGCCAACGCAAGCATCTTGCTGTAGAAGGCCGGCCGGTTCTTCGTGTTTTCCGAACCGACCGACCGATAAAGAATACGCAGAATCATCGCAACCCCCTACCGGCCCTGGCCCGGCAGCACTCATCGCGGTAGCCTCGACGCCTCGGACGCCGCCTCGACGCGGTCGGCCGAACATATTGCGCACAGCCCGTACGTTACCGTGAAACATCATCATTGCCGGTCCCGGTTGAGCGCTCCGGAACTCGGCCCTGTACGTCCGGTCCGGCCGGCTCACCGGAAAGGGCGATCGCCGTGTCCCGTTCCACCTCCCGCGCGGCCCGGCGGACGAGGATGAACCAGCTGGGGACGGTCACCCAGAAGGCAAGTATGTAACCGCAGACCGCGCCGGTGCCGCCGCCGATCTCCAGACCGACGATCGGATAGACGACAAGCTGGGGGGCGAGCACCGCATTCGCGCGGAAGGTGAGCTTGGCCTTGCCGAGCGCGTAGAGCATGCAGGCCGGTCCGACCGTCGCCGCGGGGCCCGCCTGCTGCACGATGGACAGCGCCAGCAGGTCGTGGGTCTGCTCCCAGGTCTCGCCGAGCAGCGAGTGCCCGATGCTCGTCGGCAGGACGAGAAAGAGCGTCCCCCAGGCGGCGCCGGCCGCGACGATCACCGCGGACAGGGCGTAGGCGGCGCGGACCCGGGCCGCGGCCGAGAGGTCCTTGCGGCGGGAGAACTCGGGGATGGCCCAGCTCACGATCCCGACCGCGAGAATGGTCGTCGGTCCGAGCAGGGTCTGCACCCCGCGCAGCGCGCCGACCAGGTCGGTCGTGCCCAGCGTACCGAGCAGCAGGGTGGATGCCTGCTGGGCGCCCTGGACGGTGAGGTACTCGGCGCTCATGTACCCGTTGACGTCGCGGTGTTCGGCGATCCACTCGCGTACGAGGCTCGGCGCCGGCTTGAAGCCGGCCTGCGTGACGCCCAGCATGGCGGCGACCGCGGCGGCGCCACCCCAGGCCAGCAGCATCGCCCACGAGGTGGAGACGTCGCGGACGATCAGCGCGTAGATGGCGGCGAACTGGACGGTCGCCCAGATCCCGTCGTTGGCGGCGGCGGCGGCCGGGCGACCCTCGGCGAAGAAGACCTGCCGCCAGGCGTCCTGGAGCAACAGCGTGGGAAAGACCAGTCCCATCGCCACCAGCGAGGCGCCGACCGAGCCGCCCATCGCCGCACCGACGGCGAGCGTCACGACCCCGGAGACCAGCCCGATTACGAGGGCAGTGCCGGTCCCCGCCGCACCGGCCACCCGAAATACCCGTGGCGGCACGTCGGAGAACTTTATCCCCAGCGGAGCGGTGCCGGCGGCCTTCGAGAACCCGATCATCAAGGAGAAGATCGCGAAGGCGACGGCGAAGGCCCCGAACTCGGATTTGCTGACGCTGCGGGCGATGACGAAGGACATCGCGGCGTTCGTCCCGCTGGAGAGCACCTGGTCGACGAGTGTCCAGATGGCCCGCGAGCGGCTGGAACCCCGGGTCGGTCGCTCGTCACGGTGGTGACCACCGGCCGGGCCGTCGTCGTCCAGGATGGTCAGCCCGTAGTCAACCGGTTCCCCGCCATCCGGGACTGCCGGTGCCTCGCGCCCCCGGTGGATCTTGCCGCAGCGGATCGGGGGAGTGAGCCATGCGCCGGTCGCGGGACCCCACAGGGGAAGCAGCCCCTCGGGGGTCGGCCCGTCCACTGCCGTCCCGAAGGCTTCCACGGCCGGGACCCGGCGGCCGCGCAGGCCGCGGATGACCTGGGTCCGCTCCCGGTCGAACTGTTCCGGTCGCGGCGGCAGGGTGGCGGTGACCTCCGGCGCGGGTCCCGTCCGGGGGCGTGGCGACTCGTGGTGCTGGGCCGTGGCCGGCGCGGATGTCTCCGGGCCGGTCACCGCAGCCCACCCGACCCTCCGCCGGGTGGTACTCGGACGGCGGAGGGATCGCGGAGAATCTCGATGATCATCTGTTGTTGGGGGTCGGTGGCCAGACTCACCTCTCCGTGCCGCATCGGTCCGACCCCGGCTTCCCGCGCCGGCCGCCGGACGGTCGAGCGACGCCGCCGCTTCCGCGCAGGGCGACGATCGAGCCCACCGCGTCGCTTCTGACCAGGGTGTCAGCCGGCCAGGGTGCTAGCAGGATGGTAGCTCTATGGGATCGGGACACTCGGCTAGGGCCGCTCGGGTGGATCTGGTCCGACCGGACCCGGCAACGGTGGTTGACCGGACCGGATCGCGGGTGCATGAAACGGGCAATGAGATCGCGATTCTCCGGCATGTGCCTGCCCCGTAGACGGTTCGCTCGCCTACGTCCGCGATCTTCCGCAGCCAGGCTGATGGTCCGCAAGTTTAGCAGTCGGGCCTCGGTCTGATCCCCTTGTTACGTCGGTCACCCCGGCAGGGCGGTACCCGGTGGCGGATCCAGTGAGGTGTGGGTGCGCCATCCGATCCGCTTCCGGGACACCGGCTGCCGGCCGGGTCAGGGCATCCTTGATGTCGGTGGCTGCGCTCGCAGACGCCTGGACAAGGCAGGAGCGGGGCATGGGCCGCATCATCATTGAGGTTAGGTCCGGCAATGAGGTTGGGTTCGACAATGAAGGCGGGTTCGACAATGAGACTGGGTTCGACACCATGGTGAGAGCCCCCCGATGGAGCTGACGGACCGCGGCATCGGCACCCCTGAGGCGGGCAGGGTGGCGTCCGCACCGCTGCACGATCCAGTGCGGATGTACCTCGGTCAGATCGGCAGGGCCCGGTTGCTCACCGCCGAGGGGGAGGTCGACCTCGCCAAGCGGATCGAGGCCGGCCTGTTCGCCGCTCAGAAGCTGGCGTCCCCCTCGGTCGTGACGTCGCCGCAGCTCTGCCGCGAGCTGGAGGCGGTCGAGCGGGACGGTCGGCTCGCCAACCAGATGCTGCTCGAAGCCAACCTGCGGCTCGTCGTCTCGATCGCCAAACGCTACGTGGGGCGGGGCATGCTCTTCCTGGACATCATTCAGGAGGGCAATCTCGGTCTCATCCGGGCGGTCGAGAAGTTCGACTACACGAAGGGCTACAAGTTCTCCACCTATGCCACGTGGTGGGTGC
This sequence comes from Frankia sp. CgJB1, assembly GCF_977947065.1. Classification (NCBI taxonomy): domain Bacteria; kingdom Bacillati; phylum Actinomycetota; class Actinomycetes; order Frankiales; family Frankiaceae; genus Frankia; species Frankia sp. CgJB1. Next base: position 27,167 of record NZ_CDWTNB010000026.1, on the reverse strand, counting down.
GTCAGGCGATCACCCGTGCCCTCGCCGATCAGGCGCGGACGATTCGCCTCCCGGTGCACGTGGTCGAGCGGGTCAACCAGATGGTCCGCATGCGCAGGCAGCTGCTCACCGAGCTCGGCCGCGAGCCGACCGTGGAGGAGATCGCCGTCGCCATGGACCTCTCCGTGGACAGGATCGAGGAACTCGTCGGAATCGCCCGTGAGCCGATATCGCTGGAGGCTTCGATCGGGGAGGAGTCCGACGGGCAGTTCGGTGATCTCATCGAGGATACCGGAGCGGTCGAGCCCGTCGAGGCAGCCGTCGCCAGCGTCCTCGGGGAGCAGATTCGCTCTGTGTTGACGGCGCTGACCGACAGGGAGAGGAAGGTCATCCAGCTGCGGTTCGGCCTGGTCGACGGTCGTTGCCGAACCCTGGAGGAGGTCGGCCGTGAGTTCGGGGTGACCCGGGAGCGGATCCGGCAGATCGAGTCGAAGACTCTGGCGAAGTTGCGTCATCCCTCGCGTTCACAGGCGCTGCGCGACTACCTGGAATAGCCCGTCTGGAACAGCCCGTCGCCCGTCTCGTCGATGGCGAGCAGGTCCTGCAGCTCGGTGACGACCTGCTGGAGCTGGCCGGCGAACGCGTACATCCCGTCCGCGACTGCGCGCGGCGTACTCAGGTAGAGGTTGAACCGGTCCGGCAGCAGCACGTAGGCGATGCCGATGCACTGGCTGCTGGTAGACCCGAAGCCGAAGAACTCGACGTTGGTGGACGGCGCGGAGCTGGTGCTCAGGTAGTCGTCGCGCGCCTTGAGCCAACCCGGGGTCTCGTAGAGCGCGATCGGTTCGGTCACCCCCAGCCGCGCGCCTTGGCGGCGGGCGATGAACTGCAGCTCCCACAGGTGCTGCTCGGGGGCCCGCCCGGCCTGGCGGTCCTTCGCGCGCCGCACGTGCGCGTCGGCGGCGGCGCGGAACGCGGTCCGGCGGGTGGCGGTGTCGGTGCCCGGGTCGTTGAGCATCGTCACGAACCGCTGGATCTCCGGGGTGACGACCCGCATCGCCTCCGTGCGGCCGCGCCGCCAGTACCGGGTGGCGATCGATTCGTAGGTGGCGCCGATGTGCCCCTTGGCCCGGCTGTGCGCCAGCTGGTAGGCGAGCTGCACGAACGCGTCCGGCGACGTCTTCAGTGCCTTGGCCCGGTTCTGCCCGAAGTCGGTGAAGGACAGCACCGTTGAGGCGGTCGCCGCGGCGAACTCCGCGAACGACGCGCCGGCGGCGGCTACGTCCGCCCGCAGGCTGGCGTCGAGGACGAACTCGACGGGCTCGATGACGGGTAGCCCCTGGGGCCGGGCGCCAGAGCTCGCCGAATGCTCCGCGGGCGAGGTACCCAGCAGGTCGTCGACGAAGCTGAGGATCGTCGTCCCGTCCAGCCCACAGTGCTCGACGTTGATGCCCGCCCGGCCGTCGGCGAAAACGATCAGTGACACCGCCTTGTCGAACCACCGGTTGGCGCTGTCGCCGTGGAGCAGGTGGTCACACGCGGCCAGGTTGTCCTCGGGGGTGAGGTCTTCCAGGCACAGGGCGAACAGCGCGGTCTCGATCGTGTCGAGCGCGGCCGCGTTGGCGGGGTCCAGAGTGAGCAGCGCCTGGCGGCTCGCGGCCCAGTCGGCCCGGGCCTTGGTGGTGAGCTGGCTGACGGCGGCGTCCGCCGGAACCCGCGACGCGGCGGCCTTCACCACGGCGCGCAGGCCCGCCGCGAGGTCGTCCAGGGTGTACGGGTGACCGTCCGGCCCGACGACGTCCAGCCGGACGATGTTTCCCCGGTGGAAAACGACGATGTGGCGGGCCTGGGACGGCCCGGGCCACCGCTCGCTGTACGGGGTGCGCACGGTGTCCTGGGCCGCTCCCGGGATCCGAGTCGTGGAGAACAGGAACGTGTTCTGCGCCATCGACAGCGTCTGGCCGCGCTGGACGACCGGCTCGACCCGCTCGTCGTCGAGGCGCAGCTTGTAGTCGACGGCTGCCGCCACGAGCCCGGCGGCCCGCTCCACCTGCGGCTGCTCGGCGGACAGACCCTCGGCGTCCTTGAACAGGAAGATGTAGTTCGCGTTGAGCGCGATGCGGTCGCGCCGGCCGAGGTAGCGGGAGTCCCAGAAGCCGTCCAGCCAGCTGTGTACGCCCTCGGTGGCTTCGTAGCGCTCCAGCGCCGCATGCAGGGTGGGGCCGGGGCCGCCCGGTGCCTGGAAGGCCGCGACGGCCGCCTCGGTCGTCGCCCGCTCGGCCGGGGTCAGCAGCGGCGCGGACCAGGCAAGGAAACGCTCGCAGCTCTCCGCCAGCGTGGGCAACGGCACCCGGGGCAGCAGATCGTCATTCGCGAAGGTTCCGGTGGACCGCTGGGAGCTACTGATCGCATTCATGCTGGGCCTCGGGTTGTCTCGGGGAACTCGTCTCGGGGACACGGCCATGGTGAACGCCACGGGCTGCGTTGGGTCCATGGTCGCCGAGATTCCATGGGTGGCGGGCGTTCCATCGGACATTCGGCTCGTACGGTTCATCCGACTCGCATGATGGCCGGGTCGCCCTCGACCTACCAGCCGTACGGGGGGCACCGCCGGCACCGGTCGCCCGTTATCCCGGCGGAACCGGCCGGGTGGGTGTCGCCGCCGGTCGCCGGCCGGAGGCGGGATGAGTGGTCGAGGGACTGGTCACCCCGCGCGGCCGGGAGATGTGCAGTTGGGCGTACAGCCAGCCCTCGGCCTCCAGCCCCCGTGGATCGACGCCGACGGTGGACAGCGTGTCGAGCACGAGCGACTGCTCCTCGGCGGAGGCGAAGCGCCGCTGCCGGAAGACGCGGTCGACGTGCACGGTCTCATACCCGAGCCTCGTGAGCGTCGCCTCGACCGGTTCGAACGGGAACATCCGCAGCACGAAGTGGGCCATCCACGGCCTGCGCTCACCGGCCGCGCGGGCCACCCGGGCGATGGTTCGCTCGGTGACGTACCCGAGGCAGCCCGTCGAGACGACGATGTCCGTTCCGGCGAGCCGCTCCCGTTCGGCGTCGGTCGGGTCACGGTCCTCCAGGTTGGCGTGCACGGCGGCATCGAGGAACCCGGCCGCGAGCGCGTAGGAGAGGGCCGGCCCCGAGCTGTCCAGGCCGAGGAACTGGCTCGCCTCCAGCCCGTCGCGGGACCGGACGAGCTCGCGGTCACGGGCGAGCAGCAGGTCCCGGGTCGGCCGCGTCCCGGGCGGTGCGTAGCCCTCGTGCAAGTCGTCCAACGTCACGTCACAGCGGAGCAGCGCGGCGTTGATCCCGTAGGAGCAGCCCACGTCCAGGACCGTCGGCGGTCGTCCCCGAACCATCCGGAATTCCCGGATGAGCTGGCTGAAGTACGGTTTGGCGAGCTGCGGGATACAGTAGCCGAGTTTCCGCAGGGTACTGAAGTAGGCGTGTGGGTCGGGCTGCGTGTAGATGTGGTCGAGCGAGATCTTCCCGCTGTCGTCGAACCGCGTCGTCCCGGTGGAGTACGCGGCCTCGGAGGAATTCGTGGTTCCGTCGGAGTCGATGGTCTCGGCAGAATATCTGCTGTCGTCGGAATACACGCGTCTGGCGCTCCTTGTGACGGGCGGTCGGGGCAGATGGGCCGGTGCTGACGCAGCTTGCCGACCGCATTCTGGTCCAGCTAGTCCAGCAGTTGGTCGACGCGGACCGCACTCTTCTCCGCAGCCAGGTGCCGCGGGAGGACCCGGCCGAAGAGCTGCTTCGTGCGCGCGACACTGCCGACGACCTCGGGGTGCCCGGTGTAGGCGAAGATTGCGGAATGCCGGGCCGTGTCGCCCTCGACCGGGCTCACCCGGTGCATCGAATAGCGGCCCAGGAAAAGCTGGAGATCATCAGGCCGGACGGTGAGACGCCGGACCAGATGGCCGCCCTCGCCCGCCAGCACGGCCCGCACGCCGGCGAAGTTCTCCGCCTGCGCGGACCTGATGTTCGGGCAGTACTCGAAGTCGCCCCCGGCCCGCGGCGCCTGCGTGAGCAGGCTCACCGCGAATTCGTTCGTGTCGAAGTGCCAGGGGTGCTCCAGCCCGGGGGCGATGACGTTGAGGCACAGCCCGGCCAGCGGGTCGGCGAGTTCGTGGACTCTCGGCAGGTCGAAGCAGCCGGCGATGAAATGCTGGAAGAGCTCGCTGGTGTAGAGCCGGTGGACGGCGAATTCGGTGGGAATCTGGTCGCGGGCGACGAAGGCATTCCCTCGCCGCATCGTGAACCGGCCCGGATGATCGGCCGGCAACGACGAGTCGACCGCGATGTTGTAGGCGTTGACCGTCTCGACCTCGTCATACGCGAGCGGAGCGACGGTGGCGCACTCCTGTGCGAACGCGGTGAATGCGGTGGGCCGGACGAATCCCGGGAGGACACAGCACCCGCGAGTGCGCAGTTCTTCCCGGGCCCACGAGACGATGTCCCGCCAGGCGCGGCTCGAAGGTTCGGTGAGAGGATAACGAACCGTATCGATCAGCTCGCTGATGGACCAGGTTTCCGTCGCAACCATGTGACTCCTCTCCGCCGCTAGGCAGCGGCATCGGGCCGCCGATGGGAACCGTCCACGACCTCGATGTGATGTGTCACATGGTCACCCGATGCTCGGGATGGCGAAAGTCAGTGTGAGATGTCGCACGACTGCGCTCGCATGGGACGCGAATCCAGCTCACATCGCGGCGATGAGAAGCCATGGCCCGGTGCCGTCCCCCGGGGCGCCACGCCAGGCGCTGCTCTCCCCGGGAGACGACACCGCCGACGGCTCGCACCGTGCCGCGGTCCGCGCTCCTGACCGCCGTGTTACAGGACGCCGCGGCGCCACGGTCCGGTGATGGCCGCGGTGAAACCGCTGCCCACCTCGGAGGCGCCGAAGACGTTCGCGAACAGTGTCTGGCCGTCCGGGCTGAAGCAGGCGCCGGCCCATTCGGAGTCGCTGAAGCAGTTCACCGCGAACTCGAAGGCCTTCCCGTCCTGGGTGATGTCGATCAGCCGGTTGACGTCGGTGATGCCAGGGGCGAGGGGGTGGGTGTCGCCGTCTTTACCGCCGGCGTCGTCCTCGCACAGCAACAGGCTGCCCTGTGGAGTTATCGTGATGTTGTCGGGTGAGTCGAGGACGGACCCGCCGGGTGATTCGAACACCAGGCGCAGCCGGCCGGCGTCGGTGTGACTCCCGCTGGTGCGGCGGCCCCGTCCTGCGGCGGGCTGGTACTGCCAGATCTGGCCGTAGCCTTCCGCGAAACCGTCGGAGTTGACGTCGCGGTTCTTGACGTCCCCGCCGCTGGTGGAGGCGAAGAAGATCGAATAATCTGCTGCCCAGATGCCTTCCAGCCGGTTGAACTTCGCCGCGCCGCCGGCCCAGCCCTGCGCGAACACACTGGTCGGGTTCGGTTTCTCGGCCTCGACGATCGGGTCCGGGTCGGGGTTGTCGATGTCGACCCACTCTACCGGCAGCCACACCCCGCGCCGCTGCCCTTCCCGCAGGTCGACCTGCGGCCTGCCCGTGACCGCCAGAATCTGCAGCAGCCCGCCCTTCTCCAACTTGTCCGGGTCTTTGGGGATGAACCGGTAGAATCCCGAGCCGCGGCCGGACCCGGCGTCCTCGGTCAGGTACACTACACCGGTGCGCTGGTCGACCGCGACCGCCTCGTGGGAGAAACGGCCCAACGCGGTCAGCGGCACCGATGGGACGGTCGTGCCCGCGCCCGCCGGGACCAGGAAGACGTAGCCGTGCTTCTTGTCGAAGCCGTTCGCCGGGCCGACGACAGTCTCCTCGCAGGTGATCCAGCCCTTGTACCGGTAGGCCTGGCCGCCGGCGCAGTTGACCGTGGTCCCGTTCAGGCCGATGTAGTCGTTGACGATCGTGCGGGTCTTCGGGTCGAAGCCGAGAACCGTGACCCCGCCGAAGGCCTTCGGGTCGTACTTCGTACCGTCCGGGTCCTTGACCGAGCCCGACCCGGCCGGGGACCGGTCCTCGCTGTTACGGATCAATCGCACCCGTCCTCCGGCCAGCCCGAACGCACCCATGCCGTCGAGGTTGACCGGGTTCGGGGTGTTCGGGTCACTCACCAGCGGCGTGCCGGTCTTGGCCAGCGCCACGTAGCTGAATCCGGCCGGCAGCGCGAGGTACTTGGTGCCGCCCGGCTCGTTGACGGGAGCCAGCGGGCTGAGCGGACCGTAGCCGCCGGTGTAGGGCCCGCCGGTGGGCGGGGGCGGCGCGGCCAGGGCCGCGTTCTCCAGGGCCGGTAGCAGAGCCGACGCCACTACCGCCCCGCCCACGGCCGTCGCACCCCTGCTCAGTAGTGCGCGCCTGTTGATCTGAACCACGTTCAGCCTCCCATACCGATCGTTCCGGACCAGCCGACAGGCTGGCAGCTGCCCACGCAGAGCACAGGAGACAACACGCAGCCAGAATGTTAAGGCTGAATGAAATACGAGGTTGCGGTATCTGGTCGGCATGTCCCGGCAATCCACAGTGCCGGTAACCCACAGTTAGGAACGGAAGTAGGCGTGGTGTCGGCGGGACCGCGGCACGAACCGTCCAGCGGCGTGCCTGTTTTCCTGGCACTCGATTCCGTTCCTTTCCGGTGAGAATCCTGGTGGATCCCCTGTCCGGAAACTCCGGGGCGCCTCAACCCGGCCCGGGCGGCGATGGGCCTGCCGGCGTTGCGGCAGTGGCAGGCGGCCGCCCACCGGAAGTGGGCGGCCGATTATCAGGCCTATCTGCGGGTCCGGCGCAACGACGTCCGGTAGAGCCACATCTGGTATCGCCACGTCCGGTACAGCGACGTCCGGTACCGCCATATCCGGTACCGCCACGTCCCGTACCGGTGTGCCCGGGAGCGATCCCGGCCCGACCCCGCCGCAACGGCCGATGCCCGGAGCCTGATCTGATGCCTGGAGCCGGCCGTCCCGGCGAGGGAGTCGGTCATCGCACGAGGTTTCAGGAACTTACGAGCTTCAGCGCCTGGCGGATCTCGCCGAGACGGTTCCATTGTTCGTTGCTGAGAATCGAGACGGCGGCATGGAACACGCCGTCCTGTTCCTTCGCGATGTGCCTGCGTAGCAGGCCCAGCGCCTCGATGACGCGTGTCGGCCAAGCGGGATCGACCCGGGCGGTGCCGTCGGTCGCCCCGGCGAGCACAGCCTCGATCCGGCGGTGCTCGCTCTGCAGGATCGCGATCTGTTCGGGGAACTCGAGTGCCATCGCGGGGAACAGGCCCTGCTCCTCCACCACCGTCTGTGGCTGGAGAACCGCCGACATCTGCTCACAGAGTGCCGCCATCGCCTCGACATCACCCTGCCGATATGCCTCGTGCGTGTCGGCGATGAGATCGATGACCTGGTCATGTTCTCTGATCAGGTCCGCGATCGCCGGCAACGACTGACAGTCGCAGTATTCACGCATAGCGCCCATCTTGGGTAGAAGAAGATCAGCGATGACCCCACGTCCCCACGTCCCCTAGTGCCCCACCGGCAGCGTCGCCATCCCGTCCCCATTCGCACGGCGGTGCTCGTGTCGCGCCGCTCATGGCCATCATCGAATGGCCGGAGCGGCTCCCACACGGCCGATGGTCCTGTCCGGTGCCCTACCAATGGCGGCGGGGCACCGGTCCGCGAGTCACCCTTCCCCACTGTTGATCGGAACGAACGGGCAGCATCCGCGCCCCCTCGGGGACCTGGCTAACGTGATCATCGTCAGTGCGGCGTAACTCCGGTCAGAGCCGCCACATGCCCCTAAACAGCGTTCATGGCGAGGGCAGCGCCCACAGCCGGACCGTGCCGTCCTTGCTGCCGCTGGCGAGGGTGCGGCCGTCCGGAGAGTAGCTCACCGACAACACCCAGTCGGCGTGGCCAGTCAGCGGCTCGCCGAGGAGGCGCGGGTGGAAGCGGTGGGCCGCATCCCGCAGCCCCCACAGCCGCACCGTGCCGTCGAGGCTGCCGCTGGCCAGGGTGCGGCCGCCCGGCGAGAAAGCCAACGCCCACACGGTGTTGGCGTGGCCGGTCAGGGGCGGCTCGAGCGGGCGTGGGGTGGCCGGGTCGGTCATGTCCCACAGCCGGATCAAGTCGTCCATCCCGCCGGTGGCCAGGATGCGCACATCGGGGGAGAGCGCCACCGAGAACACGGAAGCGGGGCCGCTCAGGGACCCGGCCAGGCGGGGGTGGGAGCGGTCGGTCACGTCCCACAGCCGCACCGTGCCGTCCCTACCGCTGCTGGCCAGGGTGTGTCCGTCCGGGGAGAACACTGCCGAGGTCACCCAACCGGTGTGGCCGGTCAGGGGACGACCTAGCTGGCGGGTACCGGTCTCGCGCCCACTGAGAGGAGCGGTGACGATCAGGACGGTGCCGGCGACAGCGAGCAGCAGCCCCACGACGGTGATGGCGGCGCGGCGGCGCGGCGGCGCGCCGCGCCGAGGATGCGACGACGCGGGGCGCCGCCGGCCGGCGATGTTCCCGTCGGCCACCTCGGCCGGTGGTGTGCCACCCGCCGAAGGCACCGATGCCCCGGAAAACGCCGATGACATGAAAGGCACCGATGGCGCCGAGGACGCGCCGGTGGGAGACGGCCGTGGCGCTGGCTGGACGGACGCGGGCGGCTGCCCGATGGCGGTGCGGATGTCGTCGTCGAGCCGCAGCGGGATACCCGACCGGGCGATCCAGTCCGGGCCGTACACGCCAGCGGCAGCTTCGGCGAGTTGGCACGCGAAGACGTGCGCGGACGGTGGACGGTCCGCCGGGTTCTTGGCCAGCGTCCACAGGACCACCGCCCCCAGCGGCGCGGGCACCCCGGCCGGCAGTAGGGGGACGCGTTCGAGGTGGTGCTGGCGCAGGCCATGCGCGGGCAGGTCCGGGTCGAACGGTGCCACGCCGGCCAGTAGCTGGTAGAGCACCATCCCGAGGGCGTACAGGTCGGTGGCTGGCTCCAAGCGGCCGCCCATGATCTGTTCGGGGGCCATATACGGCGGTGTTCCGATCACCGCACTCGCGATGGCCCCCGACTCGCCGACGAATTTCGCGACTCCGAAGTCGACGACTTTCAGCAGGTCGGTAGTGTCGAAAAGAATATTGTCGGGCTTGATGTCGCGGTGCAGCACCCCTTTGCCGTGGGCGCAGGCCAGGGACGAGGCCACCGCGAGTCCCACCGCGCAGGCCGTCTGCGGGCCCATGTCGGCCCGGCGCCGGGTCAGGGTTCCCCCGCCGAGCATCTCCATGACGAGCAGGTGCAGATCGCCCGTCTTGACGTAGTCGTAGACTCGGACCACGTGCGGATGATCCAGGCTGGCGAGGATCCGCGCCTCGGCGGCGAACCCGGCCGCCGCCCGGCCGTGCCCCGCATGCAGGACCTTGACCGCGACATCGCGCTGCAGGCCGCGATGCCAGCCCGCCAGCACCAGCCCGAATCCGCCCGCGCCCAGCTGGTCGCCCAGCTCGTAGCCGGGCAGCGCGGCGGCCAGCCGAGCCCGGTCAACAACCATCACAGCGGTCCGGCCTCATGCCAAGATTCACCGGTCCTTACAAATCTATATATTTCCTCCAGTGTGAGGTGTGATCCTAACCGGGGTCCTTCATGGGCCGGTCGGGTTGGTCTTCGGGTTGACGATCGGCCCGCCAGTGGAGAAGGTCAGCACAGGCAAGGCTGTTCGCGGGACGTGTGTCCCCCTCACCGATCACTCCAGTGTCCCCCTCACCGATCACTCCAGCGGTGCGGTACCGCTCTCCTGAGAAGATGTTTCCGGTGGGTGGGCGGGAGCCTGGTTCACTCGGCGAGGAGGTCGAGGATCTGCTGCCCGTACTTGGCGAGTTTGTTCTCACCGACGCCGCTCACGGTGGCGAGTTCGGCCAGGGTGGCCGGCACGCGCACCGCGATCTCGCGCAGGGTGGCGTCATGGAAGATCACATATGCGGGGACGCCCTGCTCCTTCGCGACGTCGGCGCGCCAGGCGCGCAGTCGCTCGAACACCGGCATTGCCTCCGCCGACAGGTCGGCCGCCGGTGCGGCGTGGCGGGTCTTCGTGGTCCTGGCCGCGGTCGTGGTGGCCGCGGTCGTGGCTGTAGTGGTGGGGGCGCGCTCCGGCTCGCGCCGCATCGGGACCGCGCGCTGTCCGCGCAGCACGTCGGCACTCGCGTCGGTGAGCACCAGGGTGCCGTACCGGCTCTCGACGGCCAGCAGTCCCTGCACGAGGAGTTGGCGCACCACGCCGCGCCACTCGGGCTCGCCGAGCTCCGTGCCGATACCGAAGACCGTCAGGGTGTCGTGACTGTGCTGGGTCACCTTGGGCGTCCTCCTGCCCAGCAGGATGTCGATGAGGTGGCCCGCGCCGAACTTCTGGCGGCGCTCCCGCTGCAGTCGCAGCACGGCCGACAGCAACTTCTGGGCGGCGATCGTGGCGTCCCAGGACTGCGGGGGTGCCAGACAGGTGTCGCAGTTGCCGCACGGGGCGGTGTCACGCTGCCCGAAGTAGGCGAGCAGCCCGATGCGGCGGCACTCGACCGTCTCGCACAGCGCGAGCATGTCGTCGAGGTGTCTGCTCTGCTGCCGGCGGTGCGCGGGGTCGCCCGGGGACGTGTCGATGAGCTTGCGCAGCTGCACGACGTCCTGGAGACCGTAGGCCAGCCACGCGGTCGAGGGCAGCCCGTCCCGCCCGGCGCGCCCGGTCTCCTGGTAGTAGCCCTCGATCGACTTGGGCAGGTCGAGATGGGCGACGAAGCGTACGTCTGGTTTGTCGATGCCCATGCCGAAGGCGATGGTCGCGACCATGATGATGCCGTCCTCGCGCAGGAAGCGTGCCTGGTGCTCGGCTCTGGCGCGCGCGTCGAGCCCGGCGTGGTAGGGCAGCGCCGTGATCCCGTTCGCCACCAGGAAGTCGGCGATCTTCTCGGTGGAGGACCGGGACAGGCAGTAGACGATTCCCGCATCCGCGGCGTGCTCGGTGTGTAGCAGCTCCAACAGCTGCGCCTTCGGCTCCTTCTTCGGCACGATGCGGTACTGGATGTTCGGACGGTCGAAGTCGGCTACGAAGTGGCGGGCGTTCTCCAGGCCGAGCTCGGTGGCGATGTCGTCGTGCGTCCGCGGGGTCGCGGTGGCGGTCAGCGCGATTCTCGGTACGTTCGGCCAGTGCTCGCGCAGTGCCGACAGCTCGCGGTAGTCGGGCCGGAAGTCGTGTCCCCACTGCGAGACGCAGTGTGCCTCGTCGATGGCGAACAGCGCGATCTCGCCCCGGTCGAGCAGCTTGACCGTCGCGTCGGCGCGCAGCCGCTCCGGCGCCAGGTAGAGCAGGTCGAGGTTACCGGCGAGGAAGGCGGACTCCACGTCGCGACGCTCGTCGAACTCCTGCGCGGAGTTGAGGAACCCCGCGCGGACGCCGAGCGCCCGCAACGCGTCGACCTGGTTCTGCATCAGCGCGATGAGCGGTGACACCACGACGCCGGTGCCGCCCCGCACCAGGGCGGGGATCTGGTAACAGAGCGACTTGCCGCCGCCGGTCGGCATCAGGACGAGCGCGTCGCCGCCGTCGACGACATGCTCGATGATCTCCTGCTGGCCGTCCCGGAACGACTCGTAGCCGAAGACGCGGCGCAGCACCTGCGCGACGTCGCTCACGGATCGACCAGGGGGCACGGATCGACCAGGGGGAAGGTCATTCTGGTCACTCTATGAGCCGCTGCTCCTCACCGGCTGGTCGCCCGGGCGGACACCCGGTAGGACGGAAAGACGACTATGGCGAGGTGACACCGTCCGACCGTAGTTACGTGGACCGATTGCCGCGTTTTGCCTCGTTCCCCCGCCTCGTTTCCTCCAGATGCCGTTTCGGGAAGCCGGCCGAGGCACGTACGGACGCGTCATGGGACTCTGGGGTACTGCTTCTTGAGCCGGTCGATGAGCGCGAGCGCGGTGTTCTCCGAGCGGGCCATCGCGCCCCAATCCTCGATGAACAGGCCGTCATAGCTCAATCCGACCCAGCGGCCGGTCAACCGGTCGCCGTGGGGATGCAGGGAGAGGAACAGCGTCCCCTTGGACCGGACCGATCCGTCGGACGCGACGTACCAACCCATGATTATCTCGTTGTCCTAGACCCGCAGTTCGCCCCACCAGAGGTACCCGCCCTCGTCCACCGACAGGCCGCGGGAGATCGCCTCCATCTGGATGACGTCGCCGACCTGGTTCAGGTTCGCCTCCTGCGAGGTGCGGATCTCCTCGCCGTCCCGGAACGTCTGCCAGGCCGTCCACCAGTGCCCGGACAGGCCGACGGTGTTCCTTGTCCGGCGGTCGGCTCCCTCGGACGTGGACGTGGACGTGGACGTGCGCCCGGGGACGGGGATGGCTGGTGCATCGGATCTCGTGACGGGACCGACGGCGGCCGCGCTCTCCCCGACGGTGAGCTGTCGATGATCTGTGGTGTCCACCTCCTCCAGAGCTCGTCGCCACGGGATGCCCGCCTGACTCCCCTTGTCCTCCAGCCACGCGTGACGACGCAGTTCGATCAGGGAGCCACCGGCGTTCAGCTCTATGTCGATCGCGGTCACGAGCGACTGCGACGGCACCCCGAGCAGTCCGCGTTCAGCCTTCGACAGGTAGCTCGGCTGGTAGCGGACCCGATTGGCGAGCTGGGCCTGGCTCAGTCCAGCCGCTTTCCGTAACTGCACAAGTGCGTTCAGGAGGTCGGTGAGGCAGGGTTGCATGTCCATTTATCGTCTACCCGGGTCCAGGGCAATGGTTCATCGGCCGGCCGTTCTCATCTGGTCTGACTGTTGTCACACCCCGCGAGCCTGCGCCTGGCGCCAGGCTTACCGGGATCTCCGTCGGATCGTCGCACGTGGAGACCGCGGTCCTGACGGCGGTGTGCTGGGCGGGGAACCCGCGCTGTGCCCCCCGCCCCGTCGGTCGTCTGACGACTCTCACACCCTTCCCAAGCCGCCTGTCGTGCGTAAGTCTTGAAGCTGATGCCACGGAGCATGTCGACCGAGAACTGCACCGCACGGCCGAGAACTGGACCGCACGACTTGGACCGGGGTGGGACATGGCGAGGATTCACCGGCTCACCGACGCCACTGTGTGTCCCGGGCGTCCTGCGTGTCGTGTGCGTCCCGGCGACTGGTGTAGCCCGCCCGGCGACCGGTGGCTCCGGCCCGGCGTGCTGTTCGGGCCGGGGCCGGCGTGACGGCGCCGCAGCCTTGCGACCGGCCGGCCAGGGACAACTGGCGCAAGGGCGGTTGGCAACGCGCCGAGGCCGCCCTCCGTACCGTGCAGCCAGGTGCCGGCGCGTACGCGGTCGTGTTCATCGATGACGCCGGCTCGCCCGCATCGGTTGTCGCGACGTTCCCCGGGCCCATGTCCGCCGAGATGTACGGCAAGATCATTGGAGGTCGGTTCCGGGTCCTCCGGATGGATCCGGCGCATCACGCGCCCTGACCCGCCGATCGTTGGAGCCGATCGTTGGAAAGGTGGGCGCGGCCACGCCGCCGAACTCAGCAGATGCGGGGGAGTTGCTCGCCGAGCGGCCGGTCGACGATGCGGGTTCCCCCGAACGCGGTGCGCCCGACGACCACGCCCGGATGCTCCGTGGTGACCGTGCCGATGGCGGCCGCGTCACGCCCCGCCGGATGCGCCCGCATCGCCGCGAGCACCGCGTCGGCGTCGGCATCGGCGACGAACGTGACCAGCTTGCCCTCGTTCGCCACGTGCAGCGGGTCGAGGCCGAGGAACCCGCAGGCCGCCTCGACCGCGGGCGGCACCGGCACGGCGCGCTCGGCGAACTCGATGCCCGTCCCGGACGCGGCGGCGATCTCGCATAGCGCGGTCGCGAGGCCACCCCGGGTCGGGTCGCGCAGCGCGTGGACCCCCGGCGCGGCCGCCAGCACCGCCGCGACCAGCCCGTGCAGCGCCGTCGTGTCGGAGCGGACCTCGCCGCCGAACTCCAGCCCGTCGCGCACGCTCAGCACGGCGACACCGTGCTCGCCGACGGGGCCGGAGACGATGACCCGGTCGCCGGGCCTCGCCCGTTCGGGGCGGATGTCCACCTCGGCCGGGACGAGCCCGATGCCGCTGGTGTTCACGTAAAGACCGTCGGCCAGCCCGCGCTCGACGACCTTGGTGTCCCCGGTCGCCAGCCGCACCCCCGCCGCGGCCGCGGCCCGGCCCATCGCCTGCGCCACCCGGCCCAGGACTGCGAGCTCCAGGCCCTCCTCGAGGATGAACCCGGCCGAGAGCGCCACCGGCATCGCGCCGGCACAGGCCAGATCGTTGATGGTGCCGTGGACCGCGAGTTCGCCGATGGAGCCACCGGGGAAGAACAGCGGGCGCACCACGTACGAGTCGGTGGAGAACGCGAGCCGGGCGCCCGCGACATCCAGGACCGCCGAGTCCGCCGGTGCCCGCGCCACGTCGGTGGTCCCGAACGCGGGCAGGAACAGATGCTCGATCAGCTCGCTCGACAGCACGCCGCCGCCGCCGTGCCCCAGCACCACCTGGTGATGGTCACGCAGCGGAAGTGGGCAGGTCCAACCGGTCGGGTCGACGGGGTCAGCCACGGCCGACCGCCGGGGTCAGCCGCCGGAACTGGAAGTAGGCGGCGCACGCCCCCTCCGCCGAGACCATCGTCGCGCCGAGCGGGGTGCGTGGCGTGCAGGAGGTTCCGAACGCCGGGCACTGTGGCGGTTTGACCAGGCCCTGCAACACCTCGCCGCTGCGGCACTCGGCCGGCTCGGCCACTGTGAGGCCCTCGACGTCGAAGCGGACCTCGGCGTCGAAGTCCCGGTACGCCGCGGACAGCCGCCAACCCGAGTCCGGGATTGTCCCGATTCCCCGCCAGGACCGGTCACACACCGTGAAAACCTCGGCGAGGATTTCACGGGCCGCCGGGTTGCCCGCCGGCCGCACCGCCCGCGGGTAGGCGTTCGCGAGTTCTGCCCGCCCCGCCTCGAGCTGCTTGACAGCGTGGCGCACTCCGTCGAGCAGGTCGAGCGGCTCGAAACCGGTGACGACGATCGGTACCCGGTAGGTCGCCACCAACGGCTCGTACTGGGAAGTGCCCATCACCGTGCACACGTGGCCGGCCGCCAGGAACGCCGCCACCCGGTTCGCCGGCGAGGCGAGGACCGCGGTCATCGCCGGCGGCACCAGCACGTGGCTGACAAGTACGGAGAAGTTGCCGAGCTCACGGCGCCGGGCCGCCACCACGGCCATCGCGTTGGCCGGGGCGGTGGTCTCGAAGCCCACCCCGAAGAACACGACCTGGCGGTCCGGGTTCTCCTCGGCGAGGCGGACCGTGTCGAGCGGCGAGTAGACCACCCGGACGTCCCCGCCGCGCGCCCGGACCATGAACAGGTCCGTGCCGCTGCCGGGGACCCGCAGCATGTCCCCGAACGAACAGAAGATCACCTTGGGGTGGGCGGCGATCGCCAGCGCCCGGTCGATCGTCTCCAGCGGCGTGACGCACACCGGGCAGCCGGGGCCGTGGATGAACTCGACCTGGTCCGCGAGGAGCTGGTCGATCCCGTTACGGATGATCGAGTGGGTCTGGCCGCCGCAGACCTCCATGATCGTCCAGCGTCGGGTCGCGGTGGCAATGATCGCATCCAGCAGCCGGCGGGCCAACGCCGGGTCGCGGAACTCCGTCAGGTACCTCACCGGCTCGGCCCGGTCATGCCCGGTCCCGCCGCGCGCGATCCCAGCTCCTCCTCGAGCAGCCCCAGGTCCCGGAACATCGCGAGGGTCTCCCGCGCCGCGGCCTCGTCCACCCTGATCAGCCCGAAGCCGGCATGGATGATCGTGTACTCCCCGACGGTCGCGTCGGGCAGGTAGGCGAGGCACACCGTCTTGGTGACGCCGCCGAAGTCGACGATCGCCATCCGCGTACCGCGGTCGTCCCAGATCTCGATGATCCGGCCCGGTATCCCCAGACACATGCCGTCAGGCTTCCTTCCCGCCGAAGGTCGGCTCCGTCGGGCGGCCCAGCGCCGCGACCGCAGCCTGGCCCAGCGCCAGCCCACCGTCGCCCGGCGGCACCACCCGATGGACGAGTACGTTGAACCCGGCGGTGGCGAGCCGGGCGCGGCAGGCCCGCGTCAGCACCACGTTGGCGAACACACCGCCGGTCAGACCGAGCAGGCGGACTCCGTACCGCCGCCGCGCGACCCCCGCGATCTCGGCCACCGCGTCCGCGACCGCCAGATGGAACGCGCCGGCCAGCACCGGCACCGCCACCCCCGCCCGCAGACCGGCGACGATCCCCGCGAGCACCCTCGCTGGGTCGAGGACGCCGTCCGCCAGGCCGAAGGCGAGCCGGCAGGCACCGGCGCCGCCGAGTCCGGCGCCGCCGAGTCCGGCGCCGCCGAGCTCCGCCGCGGTGAGCCCGTCCGCGGCGAGCGCCTCCAGCTCGACGGCGGCCTGCGCCTCGTAGGTGATCCGGTGGCGCACCCCGAGCAGCGACGCCACCGCGTCGAACAGGCGGCCTATGCTCGTGCAGGGCACGCAGGCCACGCCCCGGTCCAGCGCGGTGCGCAGGGTGCGCAACTCCGCCACGGAGCAGGCCCGCACCGGCGCCAGGTCCGCGGTCCAGTCCAGGCCGGCGGCGGCCAGATGGGCGAGCGCGACCCGGTACGGATTGCGGACGGCGGTGTCGCCCCCGGGCAGGCCGATCGGACGCAGGTGCGCGACCCGCTTGGCGCGGGCGACGTCCGGGCCTACCAGCAGCACCTCGCCGCCCCAGATCGTGCCGTCGAGCCCGTAGCCGGTGCCGTCGAACGCGACCCCGAGGATGGTGTCGCCGAGCCTGCCGTGCTCGGCGAGCAGGGCGGCCACATGGGCGTGGTGGTGCTGGACCAGGTGCGGCGACCGGCAGGCGGACCGTGACCCGTAGGTGGAGGCCTGGTTCGCCCCCGCAGCCGGGTTCCCGGCGGCCGCGTCTTCGGCCCCCGTGGCCGCCGCGCGTTCGGCCCAGGCCCGGGTGACGTATCCCGGATGGAGGTCGGCGGCGAGCGTCTCCGGCGCGACGCCGTACAGGTCGGTCAGGTGCGCGGCGGACCGCTCGAAGGCCCCGAGCGCCGCCAGGCTGCCCATGTCACCCAGATGCTGGGACACGAACGCGCGACGGTCCGTGGTGAGGCAGAACGTGCTCTTGCCCTCGCCGCCCACGGCGAGCACCGACCGGACAGGGCGGCCGAGGTCCACCGGCAGCGGAACGTATCCGCGGGAGCGCCGCACCGGCAGCACCTGCCCGTCGTCTCCGTCGTCCCCGTAGCCGCAGCGCACCACCGAGTCGTCACACGGCAGGAGGATCGGTCGGTCGTGCCGGAGGAACGCGTCGGCGAGGCCGGCGAGCCGGTCCCGCGCGTCGTCGTCGGCGAAGCAGATGGGCTCGCCCGAACGGTTGCCACTGGTCATCACCAGCATCCGCGGCGGTGGCGGGCCGCTGCCCGGGACCGGCGCGAACAGCAAGTGGTGCACGGGCGTGTACGGCAGCAGCAGCCCCACCAGCGGGGTGCCGGGGGCGACCAGCCGCGATATCCCCGATATCCCCGCCGCGGGCGAGCGGCGGACGAGCACGATCGGAGCGGCTGGCGACGCCAGCAGCGCCGCCTCCGCCGACGACAGGTCGGCCACCAGGGCGGCCGTCGCCAGGTCGCGCACCATCACCGCGAACGGCTTGTCGGGCCGGCCCTTGCGGGCGCGCAGGCGCGCCAGGGCCGTGTCGCCCAGGTCGTTCTCGGCCGAGCAGGCCAGGTGGTAGCCGCCGACGCCCTTGACCGCGACCACCGCGCCGGCCGCCAACGCCCGCTGGGCCGCCGCCAGCGCGGCGTCCGTGCCGTGCACCTCTGGTCCGGTGCCGTCCGCGGGGCTGAACCACAGCTTCGGTCCGCAGGACGGGCAGGCGACGGGTTCGGCGTGGAAACGGCGGTCCGCCGGGTCGGCATACTCCGCCGCGCACCGCGCGCACATCGGGAAACGGGCCATCGTCGTGGCCGCGCGGTCGTACGGCAGCGCGCTGATGATCGTGTACCGCGGGCCGCAGTTGGTGCAGGTGATGAACGGGTGGCGGTGGCGCCGGTCGGTCGGGTCGAACATCTCGCGCAGGCAGTCGGCGCACACCGCGGTGTCCGCGGGCACCAGGGTGCGGTCGCCGGGAACGGTCGCGCCGGCCACGATCCGGAACCCGGCGTCGCCGGCGGTCAACCGGGTCACGCTCGTCACCGTGACGCGCTCGATGTGCGCGAGCGGTGGCGCCTGCGGTTCGAGCCGGCGCAGGAACTCGGCCACCGCCACCTCGTCGCCTTCGACCTCGGCGAACACCGAGGTCGAGTCGTTGCCGACGAATCCCGCGAGCCCGAGGGTGCCCGCGAGCCGGTGGACGTAGGGCCGGAAACCGACGCCCTGGACGACGCCCTCCACCACGACCCGGCGCCGGACCCGGCGCTCGGCCCGCTCGGCCCGCCCGGCCCGCCTGTTCTGCTCTCCGGTCACACCCACCGCCAGATCATGACCCGGTTGTTGCCCGAGTCCGCCACCGCGAGCCGGTCGCCGCGCACCGAGAGGCCGTACGGCCAGCAGAAGGTGTCGGCTTCGACGCGGGTCCACCGGTTCTCCCCGGTCTCGGCGAACGACGGCTGGCCGAGCACACCGGTCGCAGGCATGGAACTGCGCCGCGGCAGTTCGTCCCACAGCAGGACGCGGTTGTTGGCGGTGTCCGCGACGGCCAGCAGGTGTCCGTCGCTGTCGACGGCGTAAGGGAAGCGCAGGACGTCGGCCCGGCCAGGCGCGTAGGGGAACTCCCCGGAGCAGGCGAGATCGGGCTGGCCGAGCACCAGATCTGCGTCGCTGTCGGCGTCGGGATGGGAGGCCCAGCCGAGCAGTCGGTGGTTGCCGGCGTCCGCGACCAGCAGCCGATCGGCGGTGCCGGCGAGGTCGTGCGGCCACCGGAAGCTGGCCGGCCCGGCCGCGCCGCCACGGTTCTCGTCCCGGCGGGTGGGATCGGGCTGCCCCAGCACCAGGTCGGGTAGCCGGCCGGGTGAGGACGGCAGGCCATCCGACCAGCCCAGGATCCGCCGGTTACCGGTGTCAACGACGTAGAAGCGCCCACCCGCCACGGCCACCCCGAAGGGCCAGTAGAAGGTGTCTGGTCCGCACGGGCCGCCCCGGTTCTCGCGGACGGCGCCGGCGTCCGGCTGCCCGAGCACGAGGTCGGGGGCAGTGTCGGTGACCGTCGGGACCTCGTCCCAGACCAGCACCCGGTGGTGCCAGGCATCGGCGACCACGAGCCTGCCGTCCGTGACGAGCACGCCGGTCGGCAGGTGCAGGCCGCGTTCGGGTCCGCGCCCCGCGGCCGCCGGTCCTTCGCTCGTCGCGTCGGCCTGGCCGAGCACGACGTCGGCGGGGGTGCCGTCGACGGCCGGCAGACCATGCCAGATCAGCACCCGGTGGTTGCCCGAGTCCGCCACCACGAGCAGGTCGTCGCCGAGCCACACCCCGCGCGGCGCGTACAGCCGGGACGCCGACGGCAGAGCCGACGGCAGAGCCAGCCCGCCGGGCGCCGGGGCGCCGATCCACACCGCCGGTTCCCAGCCCCCCGCCTGGCCGGCCCGCCCTGCCCGGCCGGCCTGCCCAGCCCATCCGGTCGGAGTGGCGTCACCGAGTGTTCCGCTGCCGGGCGTCACGTCGACTTCGCGGTGAGCCGGCGGGCGATCTCGTCGAGTACCCCACGCACGGCCAGGACGGCGTCGGAGTCCCCGAACTCCTTGAAGATCGCCTGCGCCTCGTGCAGCACCGCCTGCGCCGGGTCGAAGAGACCGAGGTGGGCCAGGGCGTTGCCCTGGTTCGCCCGAGCCCGGGCGTAGCCGAGGGGGTCGGCGTCGCGGTCGCGGGCGGCGATGACCTCCTGGTAGCGCGCGACCGCCTCCCGCAGGTTGTCCTCCCGATGCGCGGACGGCGCGTAGACCAAGGCGTTGGCCAGGTTGAGCTGGGTGCTGGCCCACCGCTCGGGATGGGTCTCGCGGGTGTAGACGGACAGGGCGGTCCGCAGGCCCTGCACAGCCACGCCGACCCGCAGTTGGTCGGACGCCTGCGCCATCGGCATGGCCAGATATGCCGTGGCGAGGTTGACCTGTGCCGCCGCGAACAGCTCCGGGGCGGTATCGATGCGGACCAGGCGCAGCGCCGAGAGGTAGTGCTCCACCGCGGCCTTCAGGCTCGCCGGATCGTCCCCGGCCAGCTCCTGGTAGGCCGAACCGAGGCTCAGGTGCAGCTCGGCCCGGCCGACCGTGAGGTCGGTGGCGGCCAGCGCGGCGAGCGCCGCCGTCAGCTCTGCGATGACGGCCGGGCTCGGCCCCTCGACTCCGCGACGCAGGTCCGCCGCGGTGGACCTGAGCTGGGCGGCGAGACCGGGGGAGGGCTCCCGCGCTGCGGCGATGGCCCGCTCCAGCAGCCCCGCAGCCTCGCCCGGCCGGCCGGCGGCCATGGCCTGGGCGGCGTGTGCGGACCACACCATTGCCGCGATCTCGCCGGTCTTCCCGCCGGGCGGCGGAGGTTCGTCCAGCTCGCCCAGGGCGAACCGGACCACGTCCACCAGAATCCCCAGCGCGGCCAGCTCCGCCGGCCAGGCCGCCGGCACCTTCCCGGCCGCCAGCGTCCGGCGCAGGTCGGCCGTGGCCTCGCCGCCCGGCACGAGCAGGAAACCGGCCGGCAGCGGGAAGACCCCGACGGGCTGCGGGCGCGCGCAGGTCACACCCGTGCCGATGACGTCGTCCTCACCCATGCGCGTCCTCACCCATGCGTCTGGTCATCCATGCGTCTGGTCATCCGTCCGTTCCGCCGGTCCCGGGGGTGAGACCGGCGATGATCAGCTCCCGGACCTGTTCCATCGCCCGGCGCACCGCGGGACTGAGATCGGCGCCGGGCTCCACGCCGCCCGCCTCGATGAGGTAGACGACGACGTCGCCCGGATAGCCGTCGCCGAGCAGCCAGCGCCCGAACGCCAGCGCCTGGTCCCAGCGGAAGGCGTGCGGGTGCAGCGCGTCCAGGGGCAGGTTTTCCAGTTGTGCGCCCGGGACCTCGAACACGGTCCCGGGCTTGGCCCCGGTGCGGCTGGCGTCGACGACCACGACCCGGCGCGCGCCGCGCATCGCGAACGCCGTGTCCATCCCGGCGGTCCCCCCGTCGACCAGGCGCACCCCGGCCGGGACGCCCGTCTCAGCGAGCCGGCGGACCAGGATCGGCCCGACCCCGTCGTCACCGCGCAGCAGGTTGCCGCAGCCGATCACGGCCACCTCGCACCCTGGTGGTTCGAAACCGGGCGGATCGACCTGCACCCGCGGCCCGGGCGGGGGTCGCGAGGCGGCACCCGCCTCCCGGTCCCCGGTCATAGGTCACTCCCGGTCATAGGTCGGTCCCGGTCATAGGTTGTCGTTGATGACGAACCTGCTGAGCTCCCGGCCGGTCCTGCCGTCGTAGGCGTGGACCGTGCAGACCAGGCATGAGTCGAAGCTGCGGGCCACGTGGCCGAGCTCGATCGGGTTCTCCGGATCCACGATGGGCGTGCCGACGAGGGCCTGCTCGATGGGACCGGGCGCCTCGGAGCCGTCGCGGGGGCCGATGTTCCAGGCGGTCGGGGTGACCACCTGGTAGTTCGCGATCTTGCCGTCCTCGATGACGATCCAGTCCGAGAGCGAGCCGCGGGCCGCCTCCGTGGAACCGAAGCCGCGCCCTTCGGCGTACTCCACCGGCTTGAGGTGGAACGGCTCGTGCAGGTCCAGCTGGTCGAGCCAGGCCCGCGTCCACTGGTAGTACCTGGCGGCCTCGTGCATCCGGGCCAGCAGGCGGACCATCACCGACGGGCCGATGGCCGCCAGGATGTCCCCGAACAACGGGTCGTCGTCCTGGTGGGCACCCGCGCCGGGAGCCGCGGCGGCGACGCGGCGGGCGAGCGGCCCGGCCTCCAACGGCAGGTACCCGTGGTTCGGCACCTCGTACCGGGGTGACTTCGCCCAGCTGTACTTGCCCTGCTCCCGGCCGCGCGCCGGATCGATGGGCCGGGTCTCGCCGTCGAACGGGTGGCGCGCCTCGGTCTCCTCGTAGAACGAGTGGGTGACGTCCTCCCGCACCCGGGCCTGGTCGAACTCGGAGTACTCGCCGCCCGCGTACACCCCGGACCGGCCGATGAGTGCCGCGTTGCGGCCGGAGATGGTCGGCCGGGTATAGAGGTCGGGGGCGAAGTATGTCCCGGTCGCCAGGTAGTTGCCGACTCCCTGGCCATAGCGGTCCAGGCCGATGCCGAGGCAGTACCGGAGGAAGAAGCCGCAGTCGCTGTCGCGCTGGGCGGGGTTCTCGTCCACCCAGGCGAGCACGTCCTGCCAGGTACGGTTGGCCAGCCATCGCTCCACCGAGCAGCCGAGCCACTGCTTCTCCAGCCAGTTGACCTTCCAGTGTTCCAAGATGGCGATGGAGCGGGTCAGGTCCGGCAGCGTCGGCGCGCACATCACCCCGCCGGGCACCATGAAGCTGGAGTGCGGCCACTGCCCGCCGAAGATGGAGTAGACCTCCACCGGCTTGGCCGACAGCACCACCGCCGGGCCGTAGCTGCTGCCGGTGTAGGGCGCGAACCGCCGCACCGCCTCCTCATACAGCGGCGAGGAGGCGTATTTCCGGTTTGTGAGGTCGATGGCGAACAGCGCGTAGAAGCAGCGCGGGATGCTCTGCAACGTCTCGCACGCCTGCGCGATGTTGCGGACCAGCGTCGCGTTGGGCGGCATCTCGGTGCGCCACGCGACGTCCAGCGCGTACGCCGACTTGTACAGGTGGCTGCCCCCGCAGATCCCGCAGATCCGCGGGGTCACGATCAGGCCCGCCTGCGGGTCCTTGCCGCGCAGGATGATCTCAAAGCCCCGGAACATCGCCGCCTCGGTCCACGCCGAGGTGACCACCCCGTCGTCGATCGTGACCCGGACGTCGAGGTCGCCCTCGACGCGCCCCAACGGGCTGACGTTGAGATCGACGGTGGCCATTGGAATCCTCTCTCCTCCCCGTCCGTTCCTCGCGGTCTCCGGTCGGAGCACGCGCGGTCATCGGTCATCGGCTGCCGGGCGGCTAGACGACGAACATGTCCTCCTTCGACCACTGCGGGGCGACTATCCGGGCGGCTGCCGCGTGTGCCAGGTAGCCGAGGTGGCCACTGCCCGCCGGCACCTCCCGTGGAATGAGCCCGCCGACCTTCCGGGTCCTGAAGACCGTGCCGGGAGCGAGGTCGAAGAATGGGAACTCCGGCTCCGTGCACCCGATGCACGGCATGCCGGCGCGGGTCTTCGACGACTGGCGGTTCCACAGGATCCGGTTGCACGGGGAGTGGGTCATCGGGCCGCGGCAGCCGAACTCATAGAACAGGCAGCCCTTGCGGGTCCCGTCCCCGAAAGCCAGGGTCGACTGCTTGTATTCGAAGTACTCTGCCCTGGTGCAGCCGGTCTGGGTGAATGTCGTGAAGAACGTCCGTGGCCGGTGCAGCTCGTCGAGCGCGATGTCGGCGGCCCGGCCAGTGGCCAGCGCCACGATGATCTGCGTGATCCAGTCCGGGTGGGCCGGGCAGCCCGGAATGTTGACGACGGGCAGCCCGGAGCGCGACCGGAAGCCCGGGCCGAGGAAACCGCCGCGTTCACGCTTGTGGAACTGCAGCCCGGTGGAGTCCGTCGGGTTCGGCGCCGTCGCGGGGATCCCGCCCCAGCAGGCGCAGTCCCCGATCGCCACCACCACCTGAGCCTGGGCGGCCAGCTCGCGCACCCAGTCCTGCATGGGCCGCTCGGCGAAGACGTCGAAGCCGCCGCTTCCGTCCGGGCCGCGGATCACCGAACCCTCGAAGACGAAGATGTCGACCGGCCGCTCACCCCGCGCGCAGTCGGTGAACAGCTCCCGGGCCTGGGTGCCGTTCTCCAGCCCCAACGATGGGTGCCAGAGAAGTTCCAGCCCGAAGTCGGTGATCAGGTCGACGACGTTGGGCTCGTCGGCGTTCAGGAAGGACATCGTGTTGCCGCTGCACGCCCCGCCTTGGAACCACAGCACGGATGACATCAGCACTCCCTTCGTCGGACGGGCGGTGGTCGGCACCGCGGTCCGCCGCACCGCCCACCTCCACGAGCGGACCGAGCCCTCCGGCGAGGTGATCAGAAGCCGCTGGGCCGGGTGATCGTCGGGTGGCCCGTCGCCTCACGGAGACGTCCGGCAGAGCAGACACTATGTCCCCCAACGCCGGACGCCTATCGACAGTGCGCGGAGGCTGCCACCAACGCGCAGTCACCAACGCGCAGTGCGGTTTGGTGAAGCGCACACGACCGGGTGAGAGTGGGGTATGCACCGGCCATCCCAGCCTGCCCTCATCGACGCCCGTGGGGCGAGCGCCGAGGCGCGGCCCGGCGAAGTGGTGAGCCGGTGCGATGCCGGCTCGGGCGGGTCACCGGATCAGGCGGGTCGCCGGAGGGTGCCGGGGGAGGACCGGGCGATGCACGAGCTGTCCGTCTGCCGATCGATCGCGGACGTCGTCACCCGGCACGCGGCCGGTCGGCCGGTCACCCGGGTGCACGTCCGGGTGGGCCAGCTGCGCCAGATCGTGCCGGAAACCCTCGCCTACTGCTGGAAGCTGATGAACGCTGGGCCCCCGGAGAGCGCTGGGCCGCCGGGGAACGGCGCCGATCCCCCCGGCGGGCAGGTGCTGGCCGGGTCTGTGCTGGAGGTCGAGAGCGTGCCGGTCAGTGTGTGCTGTCGGGTGTGCGGGACCCGTGGCGAGCTGGCGGACCGGGTGCTGCGCTGCGGCACCTGCGGCGCGGCCGGCGTCACCATCGTCACCGGCGAGGAGTTCCTCGTCACCTCGTTCGAGGTGGCTTCCGACCCGGCGGCTCCCGACCCGGTAGTTCCCGGCACCGTGGAGGCGTGACGCGCGGTGGGTCGCTTCCATCCCCACCCGGAAGGGGCGCCGCACGAGCACTCGGGTCCGCACTCACCGGCCGGGGTGTCCGTCGGGGACCATTCCGGCTATGGCACCGGGCCCGAACGGGTCGAGGTCCTCGAGCGGATCCTCGGGGAGAACGAGCGGGTCGCGCTGGCGAACCGGGCCGCCTTCGACGCCGCCGGCGTCACGGTGGTGAACCTGATGTCCGCTCCCGGCGCCGGTAAGACCACCCTGCTGGTCGAGACGCTGCGCCTTCTCGGCCCGCATCTGCGGGTCGGGATCATCGAGGGCGACATCGAGACCAGCATCGACGCCGACCGCCTCGACGGGCTCGGCGCGGCGATCGCCCTGATCAACACCGGTAACGGGTTCGGCGGGGAGTGCCACCTGGACGCGCCCATGGTCGCCTCGGCGCTGGGCCGGCTGCCCCTGCGCGACCTCGATCTCGTCGTTATCGAGAACGTCGGCAACCTGGTGTGCCCCGCCGAGTTCGAGGTCGGGGAGGACCTGCGCGCGATGGTGTTCGCCGTCACCGAGGGCGAGGAGAAGCCCCTCAAGTACCCGGTCATGTTCCGCTCGGCCGACCTGGTGCTCGTCAACAAGACGGATCTGCTTCCCCACCTCGACTTCGACCTCGAGGCGTTCCGGAAGAACCTCGCCGACGTCAACCCGGGCGTGGCCGTGCTGGAGGTCAGCGCCCGTACCGGCCAGGGGGTCGACGCCTGGTGCGCGTGGCTGCGCGCCCTACCCGGACAGCGCCCGGAGCCTACGATCGGCGGGGCCGTGCTCGATGACGACGGGGATCCAGCGCGGGCGGGCGCTCGACGACGGGCGCCTGGAAGGCGACGGTCTCGACGTCCGTGACCGCGAAATCGATGATCTCGACATCAGACGGCCCGAAGTCGGGTGCCTGGAAGAGGCGGATCGTCAGAGGCGGGGGCTCCTGCCGCGGCAGAGACCGCGGCGGCTCCGACGCGGAGAAGAGGGGGATCGAGGTGGTGGCGATGAGATGTCTCGCTTTCGGGGTGGGCTGCCGGAGTGGAACGAGGGGTAGGACGTCAGGGCGGTGACAGGCTTGCCCGCGGGACCTTCCGCCGCCTACGTGGCGTCTTCGGGTTCCGCGAATCGAAGCCTCACGGCGTCAGAGACGGGACATCTTGCTGAACGGGCTCAGAATGCGTTCCTGCTGGGAACCGAAATCGACGAGGACGGCGATTTCTTCTTCGACCCCGGTCACCTGGCCGAGGCCGTACCTGTCGTGGGTGACCCGGTCTCCTACGGCGAACCGCTTGCACGGCGGGGTGACCGGGGCCTTGAAGGGGCTGGTGGACAGACGGGGCCTGGGTACCGCTGACTTGGTCATCGCCTCCAGTATGCGCCTGCCGCACCGGGCGCCGCTGCTCGTCGTCGACGAAGACCAGACGATCATCGCTGCTCTCGCCGGCCAGGGCGCCCGGACGAGCGAGGTTGCCGACCTGCTGCCCGCGCGTGTCGCCGGGACTCTACCGGCCGCACCCTTGAGCGCCTGGCCTTCATCTACCGAGTGCTACCGAATGTTACCAAGAGCTATCAGTCGTGTGGGGCGCTGAGGTCGTCGATCAGCTCGGCGAGGACGAGTTCCTCGTCCACTCTGATCGCATGGTGCTCCAGCGCGGGGCGCAGGTCGGGGTCCCAGGCCGCGTCGACCGGCCGGCCGGCCAGCTCGCCGCCGGTCACCGTGGCCAGCGCCGCCTGATAGGACCGGGCGTCGAAACGCCATGGCCGCCAGCCGATCCGTTCCCGCAGCCCGTTGGCGATGCGGAGGCCGCCCCAGTCGAAGTCGCCGTGGTAGGCGAACCGCGCGCCCTGGCCGGCGAGCGCCGAGAGCAGGCCGATGACGGCGGCCGACGGCTGGCCGTTCACGCACACCAGCGGCGGGGTGCGGCCCGCCAGCTCGTCGGCGGCGCTGGCCAGCACGATCGGATTCTCACACAGGTACACCACTGCGAGGCCCACCCCGAGGTCGCCGCAGTCCTGGCCCGGGCCGACCTGGCGCAGAGTGAGCACGCAGGGCTCCCCCGCCTCACGACAGATGGCCAGGAGCCGGCCGGCCGGGCTGTCCGCCCCGCCCGGCAGGCCCAGCCAGAGCACCGTGGACGACAGTTCGTCACGGTGCACCCCGGCAGCGGCCCACGCGGCGCGGCGGCCCGCGGCCGAGCCGTCACCCGCCGGGTGGGATCCGCCCAGTACCCGGGC
>NZ_CDWTNB010000025.1:0-34062 GCF_977947065.1 Frankia sp. CgJB1 | reverse complement strand
GGTCGAGCGCGCCCTGGGCGATGCCGATGGCTTGTGCACCGATGGTCACCCGAGTGTGGTCGAGAGTACGCAGTGCCAGCCGGAGGCCGTGACCGAGCTCCCCGATGAGACGGTCCTCGGGAATGTGACAGTCGTCGAAGAGCAGCTCGCGGGTCGGAGAGCCCTTAATGCCCAGCTTCTTCTCCGGGCTGCCGACGGAGAAGCCCGGGTCGGAGCTCTCCACGATGAAAGCGCTGATGTTGGCGCCGCGTCGGCCGTCGGGGTCGGTGACGGCGAGCACGGTGTAGTATTCGGAGATCCCCGCGTTGGTGATCCAGGACTTCTGCCCGGAGAGCACCCAGTGGTCGCCGTCGCGGACGGCGCGGGTCTTCATCGCAGCGGTATCGGAGCCGGCCTCACGTTCGGAGAGGCCGTAGGAGAAGGCGGCCTCGCCGCGGGCCAGCGGTGGGAGGTACCGCTGTTTCAGGTCGTCGGTGCCGCCGAGGATGAGCGGGAGGCTGCCGAGCTTGTTCACGGCGGGGATCAGGGAGGAGGACGCGCAGACGCGGGCGACCTCCTCGATGACGATGCAGGTGGCGAGCGCGTCTGCGCCGACGCCGTCGTATTCAGCGGGGACGTGGGGCGCGTGGAAGTCGGAGGCCACCAGCGCGTCGTAGGCCTCCTGCGGGAACCGGCTGTGGGCGTCGACGTGGGCGGCGTACGGCGCGATCTTGTCGTAGGCCAGGGTGCGTACGGCGTCGCGCAGCTCGAGGTGCTCGTCGCTGAGTCGGTACAGGTCGAAGTCGGTGGCGGTCATGGGTTCCTCGCTCGCTAGGTCGCCTACCAGGGCGCTCAGTAGGTGTAGAAGCCACGGCCGGTCTTGCGGCCCAGCAGGCCAGCATCGACCATGCGGGCCAGCAGCGGCGGCGGCGCATAGAGGGGTTCCTTGAACTCCTCGTACAGCGACTCGGCCACCGCCTTGGTGGTGTTCAGCCCGATCAGGTCAGCCAGCGCCAGTGGTCCTTGCGGGTGGGCGGCACCACGGACCAGTCCCTGGTCGATGTCCTCGGCCGTGGCGAACCCGGACTCCAGCATCCGGATCGCCGAGAGCACGAACGGGATCAGCAGGGCGTTGACCACGAAGCCCGCCCGGTCCTGGCAGTCGATGGCGTGCTTGCCCAGATCGTCCTGCACGAACGCCCGCGCCCGTTCGGTCGTCTCCGGGTCGGTCAGCAGGCTCGGCACCAGCTCGACCAGGGACAGCACCGGGACCGGGTTGAAGAAGTGGATACCCAGGACGTGGGTGGGCCGTTCGGTGGCCACGGCGAGCTTCATGATCGGAATGGAGGAGGTGTTGGAGGCCAGCACCGCGTCCGGGTCCTTGACGACGTCGTCGAGTCGCTTGAACAGCGCGGACTTGGCGGTCTCGTCCTCGACGATCGCCTCCACCACGAGGCCCGCGGTCGGCCAGGGCCTCGATGTCCTCGACGACCTGGATGCGTGCGAGCACCTCCGCGGCGCTGGCCACCTTGCCGCGGCTCTCCGCGCGGGACAGTGATGTCTCCAGACGCTGCCGTCCCGCGGCCACGGCGGGCGTGGTCATCTCCACGACGACCACGTCCTTGCCGGCGCGGGCGCAGACCTCGGCGATCCCGGCACCCATCAGGCCACAGCCGACGACACCGACCTTGTTGATGGCGTTCACCTGGCTCCTCCTCCACGGTGTTGGTACGCAGTATCATAGTTGTGGAACTACGTACCACCAAGTAATTTCGGTGCCGTGGAGCAGCAGCCGGCCCGCTTGGCCAAGGACAGGCTCGTCGCGGCGGCGTTCGAGCTTTTCGAGGAGCGTGGCTTCGAGGGCACGACGGTCGACGACATCGCGCAACGCGCGGGCGTCGGTCGGACGACGTTCTTCCGGATCTACCGGTCCAAGGAGGACGTGATCTTTCCCGAGCACGACGTGCTGCTCGGCCACATCGCAGCCCGGCTCGCGACCGCCGCTCCAGAGACCCGCGGGCTCGCTCTCGCGGAGGCCGCCCGCATCGTGCTGCAGCACTACCTCGCCGAGGGCGAGCTCGCCCGCGCCCGCTACCGCCTGACCAGCACCGTCCCTGTACTCCGCGCCCGCGAGGTGGCCGGCATCCGGCAGTATCAGCGCCTGTTCGCCAGGTTCCTGCGCGACTGGATGGGCAACGAGCCCGACGGCGCCCTGCGTGCCGAGCTGGTGTCCGCGGCCATCGTCACCGCCCACAACCATGTGCTCCGACGCTGGCTCCGAGGCGAGACCACCTCCCCCGGCGAGGAGTTCAACCGTGCGATGGAGGTGGCGCTCGAGCATCTCGAAACACCTGCCGAAGCCGGGACAGCCGTCGTCGTATTCCGCATCTCCGCCGGCGTGGACGCCGTGGTCACCCGGTTGCGTCGGGCACTTGACGAGGAACAGCGGCGCCCCTTGAGCTAGCGAGGGTGTCTGAAAAGGATGCCGGCGGACCTACTTCGCGGTACTGGTCACGGAAGGGGACGGCCGGACCGCGCCGGGGAACGGTGGCGATCGACCGAAGGGCAGGATGGGCACACGGTTCGGGGCGGACACCGCCCGCCCCGGCCGCTCTGTTCGTTGCCCCGCTCGGTCCGTTACCCTGCTACCCCATCCGAAGCTGGAGATCGTCTTGTCCCACTCCGAGGAAGCGGTGATTCTCATCGTCCCGGCGTCCCGGCGGCTGCCATGACCGGACGCGAACCCTTCCGTGGCGCGGTCCTCGATGCGGTGCTGGAACGGATCACCTATGCCAACGAGGAGACCGGCTACACGGTCGCGCGGGTCGACACCGGGCGCGGCGGCGACCTGGTGACCGTCGTCGGGGCGTTGCTCGGCGCGCAGCCGGGGGAATCGCTACGGATGCGGGGGCGATGGGGCTCGCACCCGCAGTACGGCCGCCAGTTCCAGGTCGAGGATTACACGACCGTGCTGCCGGCGACCGTCCAGGGCGTGCAGCGCTATCTCGGCTCGGGCCTCATCAAGGGCATCGGTCCGCGCCTGGCCGAACGCATCGTCGAGCATTTCGGGGTCGCGGCGCTGGACGTCATCGAAAAGGAGCCGGAACGGCTCATCGAGGTGCCGAAGCTCGGCCCGAAGCGTACCAGGGCGATCGCCGAGGCGTGGGAGGAACAGAAGGCCATCAAGGAGGTGATGGTCTTTCTTCAGGGGGTGGGTGTGTCCACCTCGCTGGCGGTGCGGATCTACAAACAGTACGGGGACGCGTCGATCGGTGTGGTGCGCAATGAGCCCTACCGGCTGGCCACGGACGTCTGGGGCATCGGGTTCCGCACCGCGGACACCATCGCGAAGGCGGTGGGGATTCCGCATGACAGTCCGCAGCGGATCAAGGCTGGCCTGCTGTTCACGCTGTCCGAGGCCACCGACGGCGGTGGCCACTGCTTTCTGCCCGAACCCCGGCTCATCAGCGACGCCGTGCAGATTCTCCAGGTCGACACCGGCGACGTCATCGAGTGCCTGGGGGAGCTGGTCGCCGAGGACGGGGTCGTCCGGGAGGAGGTTCCGAGCGAGGATCCGGCGACGCCGACGGCCGCGATCTACCTGGTGCCCTTCCACCGGGCCGAGATCTCCGTCGCCGGCCAGTTGCGCCGCCTGCTGAACACCGGCGCGGACCGGTTGGCCGCCTTCGCCTCGGTGGACTGGGACCGGGCGTTGGGCTGGCTGCGGGAGCGAACCGGGGTCGAGCTCGCGCCGGCACAGCGCGATGCGGTGCAGCTTGCCCTGACGTCCAAGGTCGCCGTGCTGACGGGGGGACCGGGCTGCGGCAAGAGTTTCACCGTCCGCTCCATCGTGACGCTCGCGCTGGCCCGGCAGGCGAAGGTGATCCTCGCCGCGCCGACCGGCCGGGCCGCGAAGCGGCTGACCGAGCTGACCGGGCACGAGGCATCGACGGTGCACCGGCTGCTGGAGCTGCGGCCGGGCGGTGACGCCGCCTTCGACCGGGACCGCCCGCTCGACGCCGACCTGATCGTCGTCGACGAGGCGTCGATGGTCGACCTGCTGCTGGCGAACAAGCTTGCCAAGGCGGTTCCGCCCGGCGCGCATCTGCTGCTGGTCGGCGACGTCGACCAGCTGCCGTCGGTCGGTGCCGGCCAGGTGCTGCGCGACCTGCTCGCCGAGGGGACGCCGATCCCGCATGTCCGGCTCACCCAGGTCTTCCGAGCAGCGACCGAGTCCGGGGTGGTGACCAACGCGCACCGCATCAACCGCGGCGACTATCCGCTGGTCCGGGGACTGCCCGACTTCTTCCTGTTCGCCGCCGAGGAGGCGGAGGAGGCGGCGAAGATCACCGCGGAGGTGGTCGCCCGGCGGATCCCGGCGAAGTTCGGGTTCGATCCGCGCCGGGACGTGCAGGCGCTGACCCCGATGCACCGCGGCCCGGCGGGGGCCGGCGCGCTGAATACCCTGCTGCAGGAGGCCCTGACGCCGTCCCGCCCGAACGTGGCCGAGCGGCGCTTTGGCAGCCGGACGTTCCGGGTCGGCGACAAGGTCACGCAGGTGCGCAACAACTACGACAAGGGCGCGAGCGGGGTCTTCAACGGCACTCTCGGCGTGGTCACCGCGCTGGATGTGGAAAACCAGACGCTCACCATCCGGACCGACGAGGACGAGGACATCGACTACGACTTCGGGGAGCTCGACGAGCTGACCCACGCCTACGCGGTGACGATCCACCGCTCCCAGGGCAGTGAGTACCCCGCGGTCGTCATCCCGCTCACCACCAGCGCCTGGATGATGCTGCAACGCAACCTGCTCTACACGGCCGTCACCCGGGCGAAGAAGCTGGTCGTGCTGGTGGGGTCCCGCCGGGCGATCGGCCAGGCGGTGCGGGCCGCCGGTCACGGCCAGCGGCACACCGCGCTTGACCACCGGCTGCGTAGCGGGTGAACGGTAAGCACCGCTATGAACCAGGTCACATCTACCGCTGACGTTAGATGGAGACGCTACCTTCGTGCCGTGACGACTTCCGACACCGCCGCCGGCATCCTGCCGCTCGGGGCCGACGAGGTCCTGGCCCGGCCCGGTCCGGACAACTACAAGTGGATCGCGCTGTCGAACGCGACCATCGGCATCCTGATGGTGACGATCAACAGTTCGATTCTTCTCATCGCCCTTCCGAACATCTTCTGGGGAATCGAGATAGACCCGCTCGCACCGGAGAACACCTCGTACTTCCTCTGGATCCTGATGGGATTCTTGCTGGTCACCTCGGTGCTCGTGGTGAGTCTGGGGCGGGTCGGCGACATGTTCGGCCGGGTGCGGATGTATAACCTCGGCTTCGCGATCTTCACGCTGTTCTCGATCCTGCTCGCCGTCACCTGGATGCATGGCACGGCAGCCGCCTGGTGGATCATCATCATGCGGGTGCTGCAGGGCGTGGGCGGTGCCTTCCTCTTCGCCAACTCCAGCGCGATCATCACTGACGCCTTCCCGGAGAACGAACGCGGGCTCGCCCTGGGGGTCAACGGCGTCGCGGCGATCGTCGGATCATTTCTGGGGCTGTTGATCGGAGGTTTGCTGGCGCCGGCCGAATGGCATCTGGTCTTTCTTGTCTCGGTGCCGTTCGGCATCTTCGGGACGACCTGGGCCTACCTGAAGCTGCGCGACAACGGGGCGCGCACCCAGGCCCGGATCGACTGGGCCGGCAACATCACGTTCGCGGTCGGCCTCATCGCGATCCTGACCGGCATCGTCTACGGGCTGCAGCCCTATGGCGGTCACACGATGGGCTGGACCAAGCCGTTCGTGCTGAGCTGCCTGTTTGGCGGTCTCGCGGTGCTGATCGGCTTCGTCGTCATCGAGCTGCGCTCCGCCGACCCGATGTTCCGCCTGGACCTGTTCCGGAGCCGGACCTTCACCATGGGCAGCATCGCGGCCCTGCTCGGCGCGCTCGCCCGTGGTGGTCTGCAGTTCATATTGATCATTTGGCTGCAGGGGATATCTGGTTGCCGCTGCATGGCTACAGCTTCGAGAAGACCCCGCTGTGGGCCGGCATCTACCTGATTCCGGTGACCGTCGGATTCCTGGTGGCGGGGCCGCTGGCCGGCCGGTTCGCCGACCGCTACGGTGCGCGTCCGTTCGCCACCCTGGGGCTGGTGATCACGGCGGTGGCGTTCCTGCTGTTCGACGCCATTCCCATCGACTTCGACTATCCGTGGTTCGCGTTGATCCTGTTGCTGATGGGCCTGTCCATGGGCCTGTCCATGGGCCTGTTCGCGGGGCCGAACACCAGCAGCGTGATGAACACCCTGCCGCCCAACCAGCGCGGTGCCGGTGCCGGCATGCTCAACACGTTCCAGAACTCGGCCAGCGTGCTGTCCATCGGCGTCTTCTTCACCATCATCGCGCTCGGGCTGGCCGCCAGCCTTCCGGACGCCATGTACTCCGGGCTTGTCGGGCAGGGCGTCTCCCCGGCGAAGGCGCACGAGCTGGCGAACCTGCCGCCGATCGGCAGCCTGTTCGCCGCATTCCTCGGGTACAACCCCACCGAGCGACTGCTCGGCCCGGACACCCTGTCGCAGCTCGACCCGGCGAAGGCCGACTTCCTCACCGGGCACACCTTCTTCCCGAACATCATCTCTGGGCCGTTCGGTGACGGTTTGCGCCTCGCCTTCGCCGCTGTCGTCTGCCTGGTCGCCGCGGGCTTCTCCTGGCTGCGCGGGAAGGACCGGCCGCACGTGCGCCGTCCACTGCTCGAAGAGACGGCCGAGGGGCTGGCCGGCGCGGGCGACATCGCGGCGATGGAGGACGGTGCCGGGAGTGCTCTTCCGAGCAGCCCCCTGGTCGCCGAGCGATAGGCCGCGAGACATGCCGAGCGCGGGACAGGCTGAGCGCGAGAAAGGCCCCGACGTCGATGATCAGAGCCGCCGATGGCGTCACGCGGGCCGATGGCGTCATGCGGGACAATCGCCTGGTGCGGGACGGCGACGCAGCCAAGAGCGCGGCCAAGGATGCGGCCAGGGACGCGGCCAGGGACGCGGCTCGTGACCTGCGCGGGATCGGTCAGGCCGCGCAGGAGCTGGGCGTCTCGGTGCGGGCCCTGCGGTACTACCAGGAGGTGGGGCTGCTCACCCCGTCTGGGCGCACCCTGGGCGGGAACCGGCTGTACGCGGATTCCGACCTCGCCCGGGTGCGGCGCATCCGCGAGCTGCAGACGCTGCTCGGCTTCAACCTGGACGAGATCCGCACGATCCTCGCCTACGAGGATCGTCTCGCCCAGGTCCGGCAGGAGTACCACGCGGCGTCCGACAACGCGGACCGCATCCGGCTGCTGACCGAGGGCACGTCGGCCTACCGGAGGCTCCGTGTCGAGATCGACGAGAAAATCAGCCGGCTGGTGGCCTTCCGTGACGAGATCGACGAACGGATTGAGCGGGCGGACCGGCTGGCCAAGGGGGTCGCCGACAGTTCCCAGTGATCACCCGATCGTCGGTTGGGCCGGCGTGCCGGGTCGGTCCGGGAACCTCGACCGCCAGGAGCGCCACATCGTCGTTCAGTGTCGATCGCGTCCAGTCCCGGACCCGGTCGGCGAGATCGGTCAGCGCCTCGTCGAGTGACGCGTGGGCGAACGCGGCCTCGACCGCGGGTAGTAGGGGGAAGAAGGCGCCGGTCGTGGGGGCGCGTGCCTCGGTGATGCCGTCGGTATAGAGCAGCAGGCGATCCCCCGCCCGCAGCGCGGCGTCCGTCACGTTGCTCCCGTCCGTGATCAGCCCGAGCGGTGGCAGCCTGGACGAGACGGTGAGCAGATCCGCCTGCCCGGCACGAACGAGAACGGGATCGGGATGTCCCGCGTTCGCCAGCGTCAGACGGCTGCCGTCGACCTGCCCGACGACCGCGGTGACGAAGTCGTCCAGGCCGCTGACATCGGCGACCTCCGCGTCGAGGTTCGCCAGCAGATCGCGCAGGTCGCCCGTGTGTCGACTCATCAGCCGGAAGCAGCTGAGCACCCGGCTCGCGATCCGCACGGCATCGAGCCCCTTGCCCCGTACGTCACCAATGAGCAGGCGGGTTCCCCACGGGCTGTCGACGACCTCGTACAGATCCCCACCGATCATGGCCTCCACGGTGGCACTCTCGTAGCGGACGGCGAACCGCAGCCCGCCGGACGACGACGGGACGGGACTGAGGATCGTCTGCTGCGCCACCTCGGCCACCCGAGTGACGTTCTGCAGCTTCGTCTCGCGTCGGATGTTGTACCGGCTGACCAGGACGGCCATCACTCCGCCGGCCGTGACCCCGACCAACCGGACCACCTGGGCCGTCGGGCCACCGCCGCTCCGGCCGAACAGGTCATTGTGCAGACTCAGCAGGATGCCCGCCAGGATCGCCGCCACCCCGTAGCCGGCGGTCAGCCGGGGCCGGCGAACGTGGCCGCGAGCATGGGGCTCAGAATCGCGAGTCCGAGCATGTTCCATTCCGGGTTGCTCAGGTGCAGTCCGACCACCAGGGCGAGTATGAGCAACGGGACGATCGGGGCGAATCAGCGCAGCACCCTCAGCACCCTCAGCACCTCAGCACCTCAGCACCGCAGCACCCTCAGCACCCCCGGGAGATTTGCCCGGGGATCTCGCCTTGGCTAGGCCGCATGGTTGTCTGTCTACCCGCGAGCGGTCCGGACCGAACCCGCCGAAGCCCTGCTTCCAGGGGTCCTCACCAGCCAGCGCGGTCGGTTCTCCCGCCGATCAGGTCGGTGCCTCCTCATACACTGGCCCACATGACCACGCCTGGTATTCGTCTTGATCTGACGACGACGTACGCGCCGTCGTCGGTAGAGTCCGGGCTGTACCGGCGCTGGATCGAGCAGGGTGTCTTCACTCCCACCGGCGCGCCCGGGCGTCCGCCATACTGCATCGTCATCCCGCCGCCCAATGTCACCGGTTCGCTGCACATGGGCCACGCCTTCCAGCACACGCTCATGGACGCGCTGACCCGGCGGCGGCGGATGCAGGGCTACGACGTGCTGTGGCTGCCCGGCACGGACCACGCCGGCATCGCGACCCAGAACGTCGTCGAGCGGGCGCTGGCGCGGGAGGGCAGGAGCCGGCACGATCTCGGGCGCGAGGCGTTCGTCGAGCGCGTGTGGGCGTGGAAGGAGTCCTACGGCGGCACCATCGGCGAGCAGATGCGCCGCCTCGGGGCCGGCGTCGACTGGACCCGCGAGCGGTTCACGATGGACGAGGGCCTGTGCCGGGCCGTGCGCACCATGTTCGCCCGCCTGTACCACGACGGGCTCATCTACCGGGCAGAACGGATCATCAACTGGTGCCCCCGTTGCCTGACCGCCCTGTCGGACATCGAGGTCGACGCGTTCGAGGAGGAGGGCGAGCTCGTCTCGATCTCCTACGGCCTGGTGACGGTGGCGACCACCCGGGTGGAGACGATGCTCGGTGACACGGCGGTGGCCGTGCACCCGGGCGACGAGCGGTACGCGCATCTCGTCGGCACCGAGATCGAGCTTCCGCTGACGGGCCGGCGGATCCCGATCATCGCCGACGAGCACGTCGATCCCGCCTTCGGTACCGGCGCGGTGAAGGTCACCCCCGCCCATGATCCGAACGATTTCGAGATCGGCCGGCGGCACGGCCTGCCGAGCCTGACTGTGATGGACGAGCGCGGCATCATCATCGCCCACGGCCCCTTCCAGGGGCTCGACCGGTTCGAGGCGCGCAGCACGATCACCGCGGCACTGCGGGCGGAGGGGCGCATCGTCGCGGAGCGGCGGCCCTACCTCCACGCCGTTCCGCACTGTGACCGGTGCCAGACGGTCGTCGAACCCCGGCTGTCCCTGCAGTGGTTCGTCGTGGTCGCCACGCTGGCCCGCGCCGCCGGGGACATGGTCCGTGACGGTCGGACCACGATCAGCCCGCCGGAGCTCGCCGGGCGGTTCTTCGGCTGGGTCGACGACATGCATGACTGGTGCATCAGCCGCCAGCTGTGGTGGGGCCATCGCATCCCGGTCTGGTACTGCTCGGACGGGCACGTCACCGTGCCGCCCGCCGGGGACGAGATGCTCGATCCCGACCGTTGCGGAACCTGCGGCGCCACCGGCATTCGCCAGGACGTCGACGTGCTCGACACCTGGTTCTCGTCCGGGCTGTGGCCGTTCTCCACGCTGGGCTGGCCGCAGGACACGGCGGATCTGCGCCGTTTCTATCCCACCGCCGTCCTGCTCACCGGATACGACATCATTTTCTTCTGGGTCGCCCGGATGATGATGCTCGCCTCCTACACGATGCCCGACGTGCCCTTCCGGACAGTGGCGCTGACCGGGCTCATCCGGGACGCGCACGGCAAGAAAATGAGCAAGAGCTGGGGAAACGCGATCGACCCGCTGGCGCTCATCGATTCCCACGGCGCGGATGCGCTGCGTTTCACCCTGGCCCGGGGAGCCAATCCCGGGGCCGACGTCCCGCTGTCCGAGGAGGCGGTGGACGCCAGCCGCAACTTCGTCAACAAGCTCTGGAACGCCACCCGTTTCGCGCTGATGAACGGCGCCGACCCGACCGCGGACCCGTTCGCCGGCGGGCCGCTGTCCGCCGCGGACCGGTGGATTCTCTCCCGGCTGCGGGCCGTGGTGGCCGACGTCGACACTTACTACGAACAGTTCGAGTTCGCCAGGGCCTGCGAGACGCTCTTCCATTTCGCCCGGGACGAGCTCTTCGACTGGTACCTCGAACTGGCCAAGATCCCGCTGCGGGCGGGTGGCCCGGCGGCGGACCCGGTCCGGGCCGTGCTGGGCCGCTGCTTCGACGTCCTGCTGCGCTTACTGCATCCGGTCATCCCGTTCGTGACCGAAAAACTGTGGACGGCATTGACCGGGGGGACGACGGTGGTGACCGCGCCTTGGCCGGTCTCGATCGCCGGCCGCGCAGATCCGGCCGCCGAGGCCGAGATCGACCGGCTCCGGCGGGTCGTGACGGGGCTGCGGCAGTTCCGGGCGAACCAGCGGCTGCGCCCCGGCCGGCGGGTGGCCGCGGTCATGGTCGGTCCAGGTGGCCGGGTCGGTCCGGGTGGCCCGGCCGGCGCTGGGGGTCTGGCCGGGTGGCGGGAGGAGATCGGGGCGCTGTGCTCCCTCGACCTCACGGTCGCCGACCGACTACCGGGGGACTGGCCCGCCGTCGCCCTGGAATCGGTCAGCGTGGCCCTGGACCTGTCCGGCGCGCTTGACACGGCGGCCGAACGGGCGCGGCTGAGCAAGCTGCTGGCCGAGGCCGGCAGGGAGAAGGAGCAGGTCGCCGCGAAGCTCGCCAACCCGAACTTCACCGGCCGCGCGCCGGTCGCCGTGGTCGAAAAGACCCGCCAGCGGCTGCTCGACGCCGAGACCTCGATTGCGCGCCTCGCCGAGCAGCTCGCGGCGCTGTGAACCCGTTCAGCGGGGTGCCATCCGAATGGCACCGTCGAGGCGGATGGTCTCGCCGTTGAGCATGGGGTTCGCGATGATCTGGGTTGCGAGCAGGCCGTACTCGTCGGGGGAGCCCAGGCGCGAGGGGTGCGGGACCTGCTGGCCGAGGGAGACGCGAGCCGGCTCCGGCAGCGAGGCGAGCAGCGGGGTGTCGAACAGGCCAGGGGCGATGGTCACCACGCGGATCTTCAGACTGGCGAGGTCGCGGGCGATCGGCAGCGTCATGCCGACGATGCCGCCCTTGGACGCCGAGTAGGCGGCCTGCCCGATCTGGCCCTCGAACGCCGCCACGGACGCGGTGTTGATGATGACGCCACGCTCGCCGTCGATCTCCTCGGTCCTGCTGATCCGCTCGGCCGCGAGCCGGATGACGTTGAATGAGCCGATCAGGTTGACCTTGACGACCCGCTCGAAGATGGCCAGCGGGAACGGCCCTTCCTTGCTCAGTGTCTTGGCGGCGTTGCTGATGCCGGCGCAGTTGACGGCGATGCGCAGCGGGCCCAGCTCGGCCGCCACGTCCAGAGCTGCCGTCACGTCCTGCTCGGAGGTGACGTCGCCGGAGCTGAATCGCACCGAGCTGCCGAACTTCTCCGTGACCGCCGCGCCGTTCGAGGACGGGAGGTCGAGGAGGACCACGCTGGCACCAGCGTCGACAAGCCGGGTGGCGGTGGCAAGGCCGAGGCCGGAAGCCCCGCCGGTCACCACGGCGACTGAATCCGTGATCTGCATGTGAGTTCCTCTCCGGGAGGGACGCCGGCCGGAGGCTCGGCCTTGGCTGTGCGGGGTGGAGCTGGGGGAGCGACCTGGCCGACCCCCGACCGCGGCCAGAGGAGGCGGCCATCCGTGCACATCCCGGAAGACGTGCACACCCCGGAAGACGTGCACACCCCGGAAGACGTGCACACCCCGGAAGAGTAGTGCAAGCCACGCGGGCGGACCGCGGTCCCGTGGGCCGGTGGGACTCTACCGGCGGGACCAGGAGAATCAGTAGGTGCAGGTGGGTGCGCCCGGCGAGGGCGCACCCACCTGCACTCCCGGCGGCGCTGGTCCGGCCGCTGGTGCCGCCGGCGCGGGCGCGGTCCCACTGGCCGTCACACTCGGCGTCACCACCGCGGTGAAGCCGGAGCCCAGGACGAGCTGGACACCGGTGATGCTCGCATCGGCGAGCAGGACCGAGCCGGGCACTGCCGCGGCGACAGTGTTCGCCTTGGCCTCCTGCCCGGGGGCGTAGACCACCCGGGAGGTCTCGTGGGTGAGGACCGAGGCGTTGCCGGCGTTGCGGGCGTGGAAGCCCTTGGCGGTCAGCTGCTCGGTGACCTTGGACGCGAGTCCGGCCCGCGACGAGCCGTTGTAGACGGCGACCCGGACCTGGGAGGGCGCGGCGGCGGCGCCGGGAGCGAGCGCCGGACCGGTCCCCCTGCTCCCGGCGTCGGTGGTAGAACTCGCGCCCTCGACCTTGCCACCCATCGGCGCGACGATGCGCTGCAGGTCGTCCGGCCGGTAGAACTGCACGGAGGCCGGGACTCCGTGCAGGCGGATGTTGCCGTTGTCGTCGAGCGCCCCCTCGGCACGGGTCGGCGCGTGGACGGGCACGGTCTGCATCTGGAGGCCCCCGGTGGCCAGCCCGCGGACTCGGGTCCCGAGGCTGCGCAGGTCGGCGATGCTGGTGTGGTCGTCGAGGGTGAGCGCGCTCGCCGCCGCCGACATTAGCTTCTCGGTCTTGACCGGGTTCGTCAGGGTGTCGCCTGCCATGATCTTGCGGAACATCGCACCGATGAACTGCTGTTGCCGGCGGATGCGGTCGAAGTCGCCGTCCGGCAGGCCGTGGCGTTGACGGACGAAGGCCAGGGCCTGGTCGCCGCCGAGCTGGATCGTCCCTGGCCCGCCGACGAATCCGCTCATCGGGTCGTTGGTGTTCGTGCTCACCCGCCACCGCCCGCGGTCGTCCTGGTAGCGGCTCGGTTCCGTGCCCGACGGCTTGATGCAGACCTGGACACCGCCGATGGCGTCGGTGATTGCCCTGAAGCCCGCCAGGTCCATCGAGAGGTAGTGGTCGACCTGCAGGCCGGTCAGGCTCTGCACCGTCCGCACCAACAGCGACGGGCCGCCCACGGAGATCGCGGCGTTGAACTTATCGTGCCAGGCCTTGTGGTGTTTGCCGGCGTCGTCGGTGTACTCGGGGATCAGCACGTACATGTCACGGGGGAACGAGACCATCGTGGTGGTCCCGTCCTTCGCCAGGTGCGCGAGGATCGTCGTGTCGGAGCGCTGGCCCGGCGCGTTCCCGTACTTACCGTCAGTACCGGCCCGGCTGTCGGTCCCGACCAGCAGGTAGTTCGCGCTCCCCACTCCGCCGGAGTCGCCGCTCGAACCGAGGCCGAGGTCGATCCGGTTGACCTTGCCGTCGACATAGAAGTACGCGGCCCAGCCCCCCACCGTGGCCACGAACACGATGCAGGACACGAAGGCCAGGAACACCAGCAACCCGCGACGCCTCGCCGACCGCCCGCCGCGTGCCGACCCGGATCCCGACCGGCCGGACCTCGATCCCCGCGGGTCGAGCCGGGGCGGAAGCACCCGCACGTGGTCGGCGGAGTCGTTCTGCAGGTGCGGTGCGGTCACTTCCCGCCTCTCCTCGAGCAGTCCGGCGAGCAGGGTCCGGCATAGCATGGAAAGTAACACGAATGATTTCATGCTCCCGGATGAGGGGTTCAGCCGGGTTTGGCCATATCCGGGCGGTGGGCGGCGCTGGCTCCACTGGCTCTGCCGGCGGCGGACGACGATCACATAGTCCGGTCGGGTCCCGCCATCGCCGCCTGGATATTTTCGGCGGCCGCGTCGAGCAGGCGGTGTGCCAGCTCCGACAACGCGCGCGCGGCGGCCACCTCGTCCCCGATCTCGGGAACGTCGGGTTCCCCGGGGTGCAGCCGGGCCTGTCCCGTCCCGTGTAGATCGTCGCGGGCGCTGCCGTGCAGGGCCGCGTCCGCCTGGGTACGGCCGTCCTGCTCCGTCAGGGAGATCTGCACGGTCCAGGTTCTTGTGGTGGTCATCTCGGCCTCCGTCCGACGAGCTCTCCTCGGATGAGTTCTTCCTGGTTGTCACGTGCCCGCGTGCTTCCCGGTGACACGGGGGCGGGAAGGCGCGGGGCGCCGCGCCGGTTGGCCCAGAGAAGAAACCGGTCCCGGGAGGGACCGGTTTGAATGCGAGGACGGGAGGCGAGCGGATGACGACTGAGGCACGAGGGCGGGTTCGGCTCGAACAGGGCCGCAAGCGGGTGCGGGCGTATCTGGGCGGCCAGCTGGTCGCGGACACGGCGTGCCCGGCGCTGGTCTGGGAAAATCCCCACCATCCTGTGTACTACCTGCCGAGGGCGGACGTCGGCGCGACCCTGGCGCCTACCGGGCGGGTGGAGCACTCGCCGAGTCGGGGGGAGGCGGTCTACTACGACGTCGTCGTGGCGGGGACGACCGCCCCCGAGGCGGCCTGGTCCTACCCGCAGTCACCGCTGGAGGGGCTGCGCGACCTGGTCCGCTTAGACTGGAACGCGATGGACGGGTGGTTCGAGGAGGACGAGCCGGTCTACGTCCATCCGCGCAGCCCGTACACCCGGGTGGACGCTCTCGCCAGCTCCCGGCACGTGCGGGTCGAGGTTGACGGGGTGACCGTCGCGGACTCGCGCAGACCCGTCATCCTGTTCGAGACGGGCCTGCCGCCCCGCTACTATTTTCCCCCCTCACCGACGCCCGGCAGGACCTGCTCCGCCCCTCGGACACCCGGACCAGCTGCCCCTACAAGGGGCACGCCGAGTACTACTCGGTCGAGATCGACGGGAAGACGTATCCCGATCTCGTCTGGACCTACCGGACCCCGTTCCCGGAGAGCGCCCGGATCGCCGGGCTGGTCTGCTTCTACGAAGAGCGCGTCGACCTCTTCCTGGACGGGGAAAAGACGGTGACTCCCTGAGCTCCCGCCGGGAACGCAGAGATCCGTCGCGGATCTGTGACGGATCCGTCACGAATCCGTGAGATCCGTCGGCTGGCGGATCTGCGGACGGGTCAGCTGGTCGGCACCGACCAGCGCAGCTGGGTGCCGCCGTCGGGGCCCGGGCCGAGTTCGAAGGTCCCGCCGAGGTCCTGCGCCCGGGCCCGCATGTTCGCCAGCCCGCTGCGGCGGGTGGTGGAGCCGATGCCGACCCCGTCGTCCACCACGTCGACGGTGACGGCGCCGCTCGCGGCGGTCACGGTCACCTCGACACTGCCCGCCTTGGCATGCCGGGCGGCGTTGGACAGCGCCTCACGCACGACCGCGATCAGATGGTCGCCGAGGGTGGGACCGATCATCGTGTCCACCGGTCCGTCCAGCCGGACCCGCGGGGTGAAGCCGAACGCGCCGGTCATGTCGTCGATGACGCCCAGGATCTGCGCCCGCAGGCCGCTGCCCGTGGCCGGTGCCGCCCGGCCCCGCAGCTCGAAGATGGTGTGGCGGATCTCCCGTACCGTCTCGTCGAGATCCTCCACGTAGGTGTTCATCCGCTCCGCCCGGGTGGGCCGCTCCTCGCTGG
This sequence comes from Frankia sp. CgJB1, assembly GCF_977947065.1. Classification (NCBI taxonomy): domain Bacteria; kingdom Bacillati; phylum Actinomycetota; class Actinomycetes; order Frankiales; family Frankiaceae; genus Frankia; species Frankia sp. CgJB1. The sequence continues at coordinate 18,060 of NZ_CDWTNB010000025.1, read as the reverse complement.
CCGCGAGGCCCTGCAGGCCCATCGCCACCGCGAACAGGCGTTGCATCACGTGGTCGTGCAGGTCGCGGGCGATCCGGTCGCGGTCCTCCAGCAGGGACAGCCGGCCGCGTGCGGCCCGGGAGCGGGCGAGTTCCAGCGCGAGCGCGACGTGCGCGGCGAACGCGGCCGCCAGCTCCAGGTCCGCGTCCGTGAACAGGTCACCGCCACGGCGCCGGGCGAGGATCAGCGCCCCGGACGTGACATGTGACGTGATCAGCGGAACGATCATCGTTGGCCCGATGTCGAGGTCGTGGACCTCGGATTCGGCCAGTTCGCGGACGTCGGCGACGACCAGCGGCGCATGGTCGCGTACCGCGTGGCCGGCCAGCGAGCTCTCTATCGGTACCCGCCGGTCCCGCAGCAGGTCCGCGTCCTGCCCGGCGGCGACGTCGAAGGACAGCTCGGTCGCCGTCTCCGACCCGAGAGCCAGCGCCGTCGTGTCCGCGCGGGCGACGTCGCGGGCCCGCTGGACGATCAGTTCCAGCGGGTCGTCGCCGTCGGCGAGCAGATGCCGGGTGATGTCGGCGGACGCCTGCGACCACTGCTGGCGATGTTGGGCCTCCCCGAACAGCCGGGCATTGTCGATCGCCACACCGGCGTTCGCGGCCAGCGCGAGCGCCAGCTCCTCGTCCTCCGCGGTGAACACCCGACCGCCGCGTTTCTCGGTGAGGTAGAGATTGCCGAAGACCTCGTTGCGGACCCGGATCGGCACCCCGAGGAAGGCCCGCATCGGTGGATGGCCCGGGGGGAAACCGACCGCCTGGCGGTGGTCGGCGATGTCGTCGAGGCGCACCGGCTGCGGTTCCGCGATGAGCAGGCCCAGCACGCCGTCTCCCCGGGGCAGCCGCCCTATAGTCTCGACGAGTCCCGGGTCCATCCCGACGTGCACGAACTGTTCGAGCCGACCGTCACGGGAGATTACCCCGAGCGCGCCGTAGCGGGCGTCGACCAGCTCGCACGCGGACTCGACGATGCGCCGTAGCACCACGTCGAGACTGAGGTCGGCGGTGATCATCCGGTTGGCTCGCAGCAGGCCGTGCAGCCGGCTCTGAGTGGCCAGAACGTCCTGGGCCCGGTCCACCAGTTGGGCGAGAAGCTCGTCGAGCTCGAGCCGAGCGACCGCGGGAAAGATCAGCTCTCCCGGCGGTCCCGGCGGCGGTGCGGTGCCGGCCAGATCGGAGGTCCCTTCGTCCGCGGAGGCGAGGTCCCGTTCGGACTCCATGTTCTCAAGACGATAACCGACCGGGCCTGGGCCGGCATGAGCCGCGGGATGAGGTGATGACCATTCTTCGCCGGCCGCGCACTGGTACGCCACCATGCGGGTATGGATATCGTCAGCGAGGCGGAGTTCGGTCGCCGCGTCGAGACCCATCTCGCCGCAGGCTCCGGTGCGGGCGGTGGAGCCGGTCCTGGGGTAGCCGGTCCTGGCCGATGGCGGTCGGCCATGCCGCGGGTCGTGGCGGCGGGGAACTTCGCTACCCCGCTCGTCGCGCTGCGTGTGATCGACGCGGTGGTGAGTGAATACCGCCTCTTCATGATCAATGCTCAGGGCGGCGTGCCGGAGCGCGACGGCGTGACGCCGGAGACCGCGTTCGTCGGCCCGGCGATGCGCAACGTGCCCGGCCTCGACTACCTGCCCAACCGGCTCAGCCTCGTACCCCGCCTGCTCGCGACCACCCACCGGCCCGACGTCGTCGTGTTGCACACCAGCGTGCCCGACGGAGGGAAGGTCTCGCTCGGCACCGAAGTCAACATCCTGCCGGCCGCGGTCGAGGCGGCCCGCGCGCACGGGGGACTAGTGGTCGCCCAGCTCAACCCGTCGATGCCCTACACCTTCGGCGACGGTGAACTGAGCATCGACGACGTCGACCTCGCCGTGGAGGTGGAGCAGCCGCTCGCCAGCCCCGCGGTCATGCTCGTCGACGACGTCCGCGGGCAGATCGGCGAGCGGGTCGCCGCGCTCGTCGAGGACGGGGCGACCCTGCAGCTCGGCATCGGCGGTGTCCCGAACGCCACGCTGTCAGCCCTCGTCGACCGGCGGGATCTGCGCGTGTGGACCGAGGCCTTTTCCGATGGCATGCTCGCGCTCGAAGCCTCCGGCGCGCTGGCCGCCGGGACACCGCTGCGGACCTCGTTCCTGTTCGGGTCGGCCGAGCTCTACTCGTGGGCGCACCGCAATCCGCGGTTGCTGCTGGTACGCACCGAGATCGTGAACGACCCGGGGGTCATCGCCCGGCAGCCGCGGATGACCTCGATCAACACCGCGCTGCAGGTGGACCTGTATGCGCAGGCGAACGCGTCCTGGATCCGCAACCGCATCTACTCCGGCTTCGGTGGGCAGTCCGACTTCGTCGTCGGCGCGCTGCACGCGGCCGACGGCAAGGCGATCATCGCCCTGCCGAGCCGGCATGCCCGGTCGGGGGATTCCTGTGTGCTGCCGCGGCTTACCAGCCCGGTCACCAGTTTCCAGCACAGTTACGTCGTCTCCGAGAACGGGACCGCGGCCGTGTGGGGGCGTGGTCAGCACGAACAGACCGCCCGACTCATCGACCACGTCGCCCACCCCGACGCCCGAGCCGGCCTGACGGAGGCGGCCGGGTCGCTGGGACTGCTCGCCGGCCGCGCATCGTCGACCGTCTGATTCGGTAAGCTGACCAGAAAGCCGAGGAACGCACGACAAGTCACTGGCGGTCCGCTGCCAGGAGCGGCTTTGCGTCAAAAAGCGCGAGAGTGACCCGGGTATTAAAGGCGCGAACACGGCATCCATGGCGGCCATGGCTGCCGTCGTCAAACAGCATGGCTGGAATAAGCCGCCCCCAACGGTCAGTTCTGTCGTTCCTGTGGCGAGAATTGGCCGAGCCCGGCACCAAGACGCGACACGCAAGTTTTTCAATCGCCGGTGATGCCCAGGCCGGCCGCTAGCCTCGCCATGGCGGAAAGGGAGGGATGGGTCCACAGTCCGCGGGCAACGGGGTCGTTCATCTTCGGGAGAAAAATGTGGGACAGACACGCGACGGGACTATCTTGTTGGCTACGGCTGCGAATACTCTCACGTCGGCGCCTGACGCCGACTCAACCGAATCTCCCGACATTGGCGACGCAGGACGGGTTCTGATCGTAGTTCAGAACCTGCCGATTCTGATTGACCATCGGACGTGGCAGGAATGCCAGGCGCTTCGCAACCAGGGATACCAGGTCGCCGTAATATGCCCACGGGGCCCGGGGCAGCGGCGTCACCAGATCGTCGACGGTGTCAGCATCTGGACCTATCGCGGCGCACCCCGGACCCAGGGTGTACTCAGTTACGTTTTCGAGTTCGGCTACTGCTGGGTGCGAACCGCTGTCCTGTCCGTCGCCGTGGCCCGCCGGCACGGATTCGACGTGATCCAGGCGTGTAACCCGCCGGACACGTACTGGGCACTCGCGCTGTTCTACAAGCCGTTCGGCAAGAAGTTCGTCTTCGACCATCATGATCTCTGTCCGGAACTCTATCGCTCACGGTTCGGCAAGGACGGGGGGCTGTTGCTCCGCGCGCTGCTGCTGCTTGAACGGATGAACCAGCTGGTCGCCGACCACGTGATCGTGACCAACGAATCGTACCGGCGGCTGGCCCTGACTAGGGGGCGGCTGCCATCGGAACGGGTGACCGTCGTCCGAAACGGACCGGACCCCGAACTGATGAAGCCTGCCGCGGAGCGTCCCGAGTTGCGGCGCGGCCGGCAGCACCTTGCCTGTTATCTGGGAATAATGGGCCCGCAGGACGGTGTCGACCGACTCCTCGATGCCATGCATCACTATGTCCACGTTCTCGGGCGCACCGACTGCGCCTTCGCCCTGCTGGGATTTGGTGACTGTCTGGACGATCTGCGGAAACAGTCGAGCCGGCTCGGTCTCGACGACTGGGTCGAGTTCACCGGGCGGGCCGACGACCAGATGATCCGGGACTATCTGTCCACCGCTACGGTCGGATTGTCGCCGGACCCGCGGAGCCCGCTGAACGAGGTGTCCACCATGTCCAAGACGCTCGAATACATGGCCTATGCGCTGCCGGTGGTGGCCTATGACCTGACCGAGACCCGGGTGAGCGCCGAGGACGCCGCCGTCTACGTACCCTCCGACACGGTGGCGGACTTCGCCCGGACCCTCGCCGAACTGCTGACGGACCCGGACCGACGCCGGACCCTTGGCGCCCGGGGTCGGGAGCGCATTGTGAACGAATTGTCCTGGCGGTATTCGGAGTCCCGCTACGTCGGGGTCCACGACCGGCTACGTGGTCGCCAGGCCAGCTACCCCAGTATCCCGGTCCCTCGCCAGGGCGGCTCGGCAGCGCCGGTTCACACGGCCGGATCCCGGGAACGAGCGGAACGATGAAGGTCGGTATTCTTGCCGGCGGTCTGGGAAGCCGGTTGGCGGAGGAGACGGTCATCAAACCCAAACCGATGATCGAGATCGGGAATCGGCCGATCATCTGGCACATCATGAAGTACTACGCCCACTTCCAATTCGCCGATTTTACGATCGCACTGGGGTATAAAGGAGAATATATAAAACGCTGGCTGGTGGACTACGCGGCGCTGACCAGTGATCTCACGCTGTCGCTCCGGAATGGTGATGTGGAACGGCACGGTGGTACCTCGGAGGATTGGCGGGTAAATCTGGTCGACACCGGTCAGAATACCGCCACCGGCGGTCGTATCAGGCGACTCGCGCCCTGGCTCTGTGGCACGGGGACGTTCATGTTGACTTGGGGGGACGGCGTAGCGGACATCGATCTCAACACGTTGCTCGACTTCCACCGCTCGCATGGCAGGATCGCCACGCTGACCGCCGTGCGGCCACCCGCCCGGTTCGGACACCTCGAGCTGGCCGGGGACCAGATCGTGGAGTTTTTGGAGAAACCACAGGCCGGTGAGGGCTGGATCAACGGTGCCTTCTTCGTCCTAGAACCGCAGGTCTTCGACTACATTGCCGGCGACGACACCCAGTTCGAGAAGGAGCCCCTTGAGCGGCTCGCCAAGGACGGTCAGCTCATGGCATATCGGCATGGCGGCTTCTGGCAGTGTATGGACACGGTACGCGACCGCAAACTCCTGCAGTCGTTGTGGGATGGCGACTGTGCGCCCTGGAAGGTATGGGACTGAGCTCGATGCGTATTCTGGTCACCGGACACGACGGATATATAGGAACCCGTCTCGTCCCGCTCTTCCGGGCCGCCGGGCACGATGTGGTGGGTCTGGACAGCGGACTGTTCTCTGGGTGTACCCTCGGACTCGATCCGGACTTCGTGCCGGCGTTGAAACTTGATATTCGGGACGTCCGGCCGTCCCATCTGGAGGGTTACGACGCGGTGGTCCATCTGGCGGGAATATCCAATGATCCGCTGGGTGATCTGAACCCAGCCGTGACCTATGACATCAACGCCCGGGGGACGTTGCTGGTCGGGCGCGCCGCCAAGGCCGCGGGCGTACCGCGTTTCGTCTTCTCGTCCTCGTGCAGCCTCTATGGCGCGCACGGAGACGCGCCCATCGACGAGTCGGCCGAGTTTCATCCGGTGACCCCCTACGGCGAGTCAAAAGTGATCGCCGAACGGGAGCTCGCCGAGCTTGCCGACGACGATTTCAGCCCGGTCTTCCTGCGCAACGCCACGGCGTACGGCGTCTCACCCCGACTGCGTGGTGACCTCGTGGTGAACAATCTCACCGGCTACGCGGTGACGACCGGCGAGGTTTACCTCAAGAGCGACGGGACGCCGTGGCGGCCGCTGGTACACATCGAGGACATCGCCCGGGCGATGCTCGCCGTGTGCGAGGCGCCCCGCGAGAAGATCCACCTCAAGGCCTACAACGTCGGCCGGTCGGCGGAGAACTATCGGATACGCGACGTGGCCGCGGTCGTCGAGGAGGTCGTGCCGGGCGGCCGGGTGGTCTTCGCGGACACGGCCGGGCCGGACAAGCGGAACTACCGGGTGGACTGCGACCGTATCGCCGAGGAGATACCGGGATTCCGGCCGGTGTGGACCGTCCGCAAGGGGGTCGAGGAGCTCTACTTGGCCTACGTCGCCGCCTGGCTGACTAAGGAGGACCTGATCGGCTCCCGCTTCCAGCGGATCCGGCGCATCCAGCAACTCATGGCGGACGGTCTGCTCGACGCCACTCTGCGGTCGGCCGCACCGATGCGGGTGCTATGAGCGTGCTCGGCTGCCACTCCCGCGGCTCGACGTACCTGCCGTACCCGCGGCGGGACGGCCGGTTCATCCTTCCCGTTCCGACACCGAGGGTCGTACCATGACTGACCAGTCCACCGCCTGCCCCGCCTGCGGCGGTTCCCGTCTCACCTCCTTCTATACAAAGGACGACGTCCCGTCGCACAGTTGTCTGCTGCTGGCCGGCGAGGACGAGGCCCGGGCGTTCCCGAGGGGTAACCTGCGGATCGCCTTCTGCGAGGGCTGCGGCTTCATCATGAACACGGCCTTCGATCCGGCCAAGAATCAGTATTCCGCCCGTTATGAGGAGACGCAGGCATTCTCCACCCGCTTTCAGGAGTTCGCGCGGGACCTTGCCAAGCGCTGGACCGACAAGTACGACCTGTACGGGAAGACGGTCCTGGAGATCGGGTGCGGCAAAGGTGAGTTTCTCGTCCACATGGTCGAGCAGGGTGCCGGCGCCGGCATCGGGATCGACCCGGGTGTCCGGCCCGAGCGCATCACCAGCCCGGTTGCCGGCCGGCTGACCTGGATCACGGACCTCTACTCCGAGCGGTATGCGCACCTGACCGCCGACGCCGTCGTGTGCCGGCACACCCTGGAGCACATCGCGCCGGTCGGCGACTTCATGCGAATGATCCGGGCCGCGATCGGTGACCGGACCGATATCCCGGTCCTCTTTGAGCTGCCGGACGTCCTGCGGGTGCTGCAGGAGGCGGCGTTCTGGGATGTGTACTACGAGCACTGCTCCTATTTCAGCGCCGGTTCGCTGGCGAGGTTGTTCCGAGCTACCGGGTTCGAGGTGCTCGACGTCTCCCTCGACTATGACGACCAGTACCTGCTGATCGAGGCGCGGCCGTCCACCGTTCCGGCGGCCGGTGACCCGCTGCCGATCGAGGACGACCTGGCCACCCTGCGCGTCGGGGTACGGCACTTCCAGCGTGAGGTGGCCACGACGCTGAATCGGTGGAGCGAGATGCTGCGGCACGGGCAGCAGCGCGGCGAAAAGGCGGCGATCTGGGGTTCGGGCTCCAAAGGTGTGTCGTTTCTGGCGACCCTCGGCCCGGCCGCCGGCCTGGTCCGCTACGCCGTCGACATCAACCCGCACAAACACGGCATGTTCATGGCGGGCAGCGGCCACCGCATCGTCCCGTCCGAGTGGCTGCGGGAAGACAGGCCGGACCTTCTGATCATCATGAATCCGATCTACCGTGACGAGATCGCGGGGGAGTTGACCCGGCTGGGTGTCGACACCGAGCTGAGGGCCGTCTGAGTGAGCAATGTCTGTCCGGTGACCAATGTCTGTCCGGCGTGCCAGGGCACCGCGCTCGAAGACCTGGTACGTGTTGAGCGTTCGCCGGTGATGACCGGCGTGCTGTGGCCGTCGCGGGAGGCCGCTATGGCCGCGCAGCGCCGTGCTCTGGAGCTGTCGCTGTGTGCCGAGTGCGGCACCGTGGTCAATGTCGCGTTCGAGGCCGGGCTCGTCGAGTACGGCGGCGAGTATGACAACTCGCTGCACTTCTCGCCCGCCTTCCGGGCGTACGCCGAGGCGTTGGCGGACCGTCTGATCATCCGGCACAACCTGGTGGAGCGGGAGATTGTCGAGATCGGGTCGGGCAAGGGGGACTTCCTGCGCTTGTTGTGCGCCCGGGGACTGTGCGCCGGAACCGGGTACGACCCGACCTACATCGGCCCCGAACGTGCCGACGACGCCGCGGTGACCTTTGTGGTCGACCTGTACGGTCCGCGCTATTCTCATCTCCCGGCAGATCTTGTCGTCTGCCGGCACGTCCTTGAGCACGTGTCCGATCCACTGGGCTTCCTGACCGATATCCGCAATGCGCTGGGCGGCCGGGACGCATCGCTGTATCTCGAGGTGCCCAACGGCGGCTTCGTCCTCGGCGAGGCGGGGGCGTGGGACTTCATCTACCCGCACGTGTCGTACTTCTCGCCGGCCGGACTCCGGCGGGTGGTGAGCGCGGCCGGGTTCACCGTCACCGACGCCGGGACGTCCTACGGTGACCAGTTCCTCTGGATCGAGGCCAGGACGGCGTCGCCGGCCCGTCCGCCCGGTCGGATCGGACCGGCCGCCGGCGAGGACGTGGTGGCGACGGACCGGTTCGTGGTCCAGGCCAGAAAGTTCGGTGACATCTACCGGGAGATTGTCGGGCGCTGGTCCGCGCATCTCGCCGACCTGGCGACGGCCGCCGATTCCGCTTGGGACGCGCCGCGTGCGCTGGTCTGGGGGGCGGGGTCCAAGGGGGTGGCATTCCTCAACGTGTTGGACGCCGGTTCCGCCGTGCGGGGAGTCGTCGACCTCAACCCGCGGAAGAGGGGCTTGTTCGTGCCCGGCACCGGGCATCCGGTGTTGGCACCCGAGGACCTGTCGGTGGAGCGGGTGGGGCGCGTTTTTCTCCCGAATCCGCTGTATCTGGACGAGGTGCGCGGCCGGTTGGCGGAACTGGGTGTGCCCGCGGAGGTCGTGCCACTTAGTAGTTGACAATCTCGTCAGCAGAGGTCCGGCTCCGGCCGGACGGAGGGACGATGGAGAATGGCCATACCTGTCGACAGCGGCACCCAGGGTGAGGCCCGACGCAAGGGGCATGATCGCCAGGCGGGGCCTGGTGTCCCGCCCGCCCGCCCGCCCGCCCGCCCGCCCGTGACGGTGGGACTACCCGTCTTCAACGGGGAGAACTTCCTGGCCCGGTCGCTGGAGTCGATCGTCGTGCAGGACTACCCGAACCTTCAGATCGTCGTCGCCGACAATGGCAGTACCGACCGAACCGAGCAGATCTGCCGGGAATTCGTCCGCCGGGATCCGCGGATCGAGTACCACCGGAGTCCGGTGAACCGCGGCGCGGCCTGGAACTACAACCGGATCGTCCACCTCGCCGAGGGAACCTACTTCAAGTGGGCCGCCCACGACGACCTCTGCGCCCCCGCGTTCGTCAGCCGGTGCGTCGCGGCCCTGACCGCCGCGTCGCCCACTGCCGTCCTGGCCTACCCCAAAACGGCGCTCATCGACCTGAACGATACGGTGACCGGTGGCTTCGAGGATGGGATGAACCTGTGTGAGCCGACGCCGCACGAGCGTCTGCGACACTTCCTGTCGACCCGCACCGAATACCATCCGGTATTCGGTGTCATACGGGCAGAATCGCTCCTGAAGACGGATCTCATCGGAAAGTACGTCGGTTCCGACGTGGTTCTCCTGGCGCAACTCGCCCTGGGTGGACAGTTTGTCGAGGTGCCCGAAAGCCTGTTTCTCAGGCGTTTCCACGAGAACACTTCGATGAATGCCAACCCGGGTGCTGAGGAACGCGCTCTGTGGTTTGACCCGCACCGGCAGGCACCGTCGCTGCCGATGGTGGAGAAGACCGTCCGGATGATTCATGTGATCCTGTCCCACGACCGGATCGACCGGGTCGAGCGGGCTCGCTGCCTGGCAGTTCTGGGGCGGCAGTGGGCATTGCCCCATGCTCGGCACATGGGCGGCGAGGTACGCATGGCATTCGGGACCCGACTCGCCGCGAAGTCCCCATCCCACCGGTCCGGGTAGCGCGACGACACGCGGGTCGGCCTGCATATCGGCGCGGCGCAGGGCGGCTACATTGAATCGATCCAGGCTGATGATGGGATCGGTTCAGGCGTATGAATCCTTGGAGCCCCGAATGACAGAACCTTCCGGTCATGGTGCGGACCAGGCCTCGCCGTCGGCGTCGTCGGCTTACCGGGGGAGTCCGACATGGACATCGTGACGATCTCCAGAACGGCGTTCCGCCGATGGTATGTCATGCTTCCGATCCTGCTCGCCACGGCGGCCGCAATCGGGATCACGATGTCTGTCGCCAAGCCTGTCTACCAGTCGAAGGCCATGGTCCTCGTGGTCGGCCCGTCGGTGGAGCAGAAGCTCGCCACATCCTCCTCCGGTTCCGGGTTTATCCTGCAGCCCGTCAACCCGCTCTCCTACTTTGGCGATTCACTCAAGTTGCTGGCTCTCACGGAGTCGAAGATCATGGATTCTCGGCAGGTGCGGGAGGAGATCCGTTCGGCTGGATTCCATGGTGACTACGAGATCTCGGTGCAACCGGAGACGGTATTCCTCGATGTAACGGCCACGGCCGCCGATCCCACCGAGGCCACTCGCACCCTGGATCAGGTGGTACGTGTGATCACCGCGAAGTCGAACGATCTGCAGTCTGCTGTGCCGCCGGACCAGCGTTACCGGATAGCGCCGCTGTCCGAGCCGCCGCTGACGAGCGTGCAGCCCGCCCGTAGCCTCAAGCTGCTTGGCACCGTCGCGTTCCTCGGCGTGGCAGCGGCGCTGGGGCTGGCGCTTGCCGTCGACGCCGAGGCCGGGCGCCGGGCCCGGTCACGGGGAGGGGCGGAGCATTACGGTCCCGCCCGGGCGGGCGCCAGCCGTGGCCGTGGCCGGGGTCGGCGCGGACGGCACGCACTCCCCGAAGATCCCATGGCGGGCACTCGACGGGTCGCCTGGCGGTTCGAGGCGAACCGGTGAGAGGTGAACCGGTGACCAGCGGGCTGGTGGCCGGATGACCGCCGGCTCTCTCGCCGGCCGGGCGGCGCCGGGGGCCGGGCCGTTCGGTGCCGGCCAGGCACCTGGCGCCGCCGGGCCGGTGCTCGCCGCGGTCGCGTTCGGATCCGCCGCTGTAGCGGCGGCGATGGTGCTCGGGCCGGTCGGGCCGGCCGTGGTGCTGGCCGTCCCGGCCGTGGCGGTGCCCCTGCTGGCGAGTCGGCGGGACGCGGTGACGCTGCTGACGTTGATGGTCTTCGTTCTCTTCGCCGTGCCGGCGACCTACCGGCTCCCGCCGTTGGGGAAGCTGACCGTGCCCGTCGGCCTTTGCTGTCTTGCCGGCTGGCTGGTTCACCAGGCCGCACGACGCGCCCGGTTCGACCCGGTGTTCCAGCCGGTGCGGGCCGCGACGCTGGTACTCGTATGGGTTCTCACGCTCAGTTTCGCGATGATGTTCACCCGCGTGGTGGAAGCGACAGAGGTCAGCTCCGCTCATCGCAGTCTCGTGACGGTCGTGGCGCAGGCCGGGGTGACGCTGTTGGCCGCCGATGCGATCCGGTGCCGGACCCGGCTGGACAGCCTGCTGCGCCGGGTGGTGCTGGGCGCCACTTTCATGGCCACCATCGGCGGGATCGAGTTTCTGACCGGTCGTAACTACAGCGCCGTCCTGGTCCCCCCGGGAATGTCGCTCAGACCGGACGTCGATCGCGTCGACGTCCGGTCTGGCTTCGAGCGGGTCGCCGCGACGGCCGTGCATCCGATCGAGTTCGGGGTTGTCCTGGCCGTGGTGTTGCCGTTGGCCCTGTACTACGCCGTCGCCGCCCGCGGGTGGGCGCGGGTCGGTGCCTGGGCCCAGGTCGCCGTCATCGGGGCCGTCCTGCCGATGAGCGTCTCGCGAAGCACCGCCGTGAGCGCCGCCGTGGCGATCCTGACCCTGACGGCGGTCTGGCCGGTCCGCCGCCGCCTCAACGGCCTGCTGGCGCTGGCCGGGTCCGTCCTCGTCCTGCACACGCTGTTTCCCGGTCTGCTCGAGGCGACCGTCTCGCTGTTCCTGCGGGCCGGCGCGGACCCCAGCGTGACCGGCCGCACCGAGGACTACGCCCAGGCCTGGAAGTTGTTCACGCAAAGGCCGCTTCTCGGCCGTGGACTGGGCACATTCACCCCCCACCAGTACTTCTACCTTGACAATCAGCTACTCGGCTCGGTGCTGGAGACCGGAGTCGTCGGGACAACCGTGCTGCTGGTCTGGGTCGCCGTCGGTCTCTTGGTGGCCCGTGGGGCGCGGCGTCGGGCCCGGGAACAGCATGACCGGGAACTCGGCCAGGCGTTGATGGCCTCGATCCTGGCCGGGGTCGTCAGCTTCCTCACCTTCGACGCCCTGAGCTTCGCGCTGCTTGCCGGCCTGCTGTTCCTGCTCATCGGCTGCGCCGGAGCACTCTGGCGGATGACCCCCGCACCGGCGGTCCTGGCCTCCGGGTGGCAGCGGTGAGCCAGCAACCGGCCGTGACCCGGCCGGCCGCCCTGTTGGGGGCGGGGGAGACCGTGGCGGAGCCGTCGCCGCCCCGTCGGGCGCCGCGCGGTTCGATGGCCAGCGGAGCCCGGTGGATGTCGGTAAACCAGGTTGTCGTGCAGGTCACCCGCCTGCTGGTCCAGGTCGTCCTGGCTCACCTGCTCGAACCGCGGGCGTTCGGTCTCATGACGATGGCGCTGGTCATCGTGATGTTCCTCGAAATTCTGCGGGGTTTCGGGACCGGCATGGCGGTTGTCCAACGAGACAAGATCAGCGAGCGGCTGCTCAGCAGCGTCTTTTTCCTCAACATCGGGCTTGGTCTGGTCATCTCGGGCCTGCTGGCGTTGCTGGCGCCCGGCCTGGCCAGCCTGTACGGTGACTCGGCGCTGACGCCCGTGCTCCAGGTCCTGGGCCTCGGCCTGCTGCTCGCCAGCCTCGGTGACCTGCAGCAGTGGCTGCTCCGCCGGGAGATGAAGTTCGGTGCCGTCGCCGCGGCGAATATCATCGGGACGGCGGCCAACGCGGCCTGCTCGATCCTGTTCGCCCTGCTGGGCTACCAGGTGTGGTCACTGGTCATCGGCTATCTGGTCGGATTCGGGGTCACCACCCTCGTCGCGTGGCTGCAGTCGCCGTGGCGTCCCAGGGCGTCGTTCAGCCCCGCCGAGGTCAGGTCCGTGCTGCGTTTCAGCGCCAACCTGAGCGGGTTCAGCGTCTTCAACTTCTTTCTGCTGCACGGCGACAAGGTGATTGTCGGGCATTTCCTCGGAGCCCAGAAGTTGGGCTACTATGGCCTGGCGCAGCGGGTGCTCATGTATCCGGTGAGCACTGTTTCCACGGCGTTCCAGGAAGTCATGTTCGCCGGTCTGTCCCGGCTCCAGGACGATCACGCCGCGATCCGCCGGGTCTATTTCCGGTCATGCGCGCTCGCCGCTCTGGTCTGTTTTCCGGTCATGGCCGGACTCACTGTCGTCGCGCGCGACGTCGTCCTGGTCGTGCTCGGCGCGCGCTGGGAACGGCTGGTGCCGCTCATCTGGCTGCTCGCCCCGATCGGCGGCATCCAGTCGGTGAGTTTCAGCGTCGGGGTCCTCTACAACGTGAAGGGAAGAACCGACTTGCTGCTGCGCTGGGGAATCTTCTCCGGCCTGCTGATGCTCGGCAGCTACTTCGCCGGCCTGCCGTGGGGAATCAACGGGGTCGCGGCGGCGTACGCCATCGTGATCGTCCTCCTGCTACCGCCCGGCTTCGCGATTCCCTTCAGACTGGTGGACGCGAAGCCGCGCGAGTTGGTCACCGCGGTCTGGCCGCACGTCGTGGCGACCGCGGGGACCGTCGCCGTGATGGCCGCTGTCCAGCGGCTCACCCACGGGTTCCGGCTTGCCCGCCCGGTGTGCCTGTTGGCGAGCGTGCTGGCCGGTGCCGCGACCTACATCATGATCACGTGGAGACAACGCCCACCCGCGTTGGCGGACCTACTGCAGTATGCCCGGCGCGCGAGCGCCGGCTCGGGGCAGCCTGCTCCGGCGTCGTCGCGCAGAGACGACGCGCTGGGCCCGACGGCTCACGGGTGAACCCGATGGCTCAACGGTGAAGGAGTCCACTCTTATGGAAGATGCCCCCACGGCGGGCCAGCGGGACGTGGTGCTGGCCCTGCCGATCGAGACGCTCCAGGACATGGCGATCAGGGCGTACATGCGTCCTCCCGATCGTCTACTGCTCACCCTGCTGCGATCGCCCAGGGTCCGGCGCGTGGTCGTGGCCGAGCCGTTTCGGAGCCACCTCGGTACGGTGCTGCGGGGCGGCCGGACCACCGTCCTGCCACCGTCCGGTGGCGTTGAGGGGCATCTGGTGTCGCCGCAGCGGTGGCGCCGCAAGGACCCGGTGACGCTGCCGTCGCTGCGGGCGGCCTATCGGCGGTATGACAGGAGGCTCGGCCGGGCCGCGGGCCGGGCCGGCTGCAAACGACCCGTCGTGATCACTATGTATCCGCCGCTGGCGGGCTTCGCCGACATGTCCTGGGCCGGCTCGGTCATGTACTACGCCCGGGACGACTGGGCGACCCACCCATCGCTACGGCGGTGGCATCCGGCCTTCCGGCATGCCTACGAGGAGATCCGGCGCCGGCGGCTGTCGGTCATCGCGGTGTCCAGGCCGCTGCTGGAACGCCTCCATCCGACCGGTGCCGGGCTGGTCGTGCACAACGGTGTCGACCCGGCCGAGTGGCTGCGCCCGCCGTCCCCGCCGGACTGGCTCCGGCGCCTCCCTCGGCCGTGGTGCGTGTACGCGGGCACCGTCGACACCCGCCTCGATCTGGACATGATTCGCCGCCTGGCGTCGGCCGGCACCGTGATTCTGGCCGGCCCCATCCCGGACGAGGCCTCCGTCCGGTCGCTGCGGATGGTGCGGTCGGTGCGGTTGCCCGGACATCTGCCCCGGCCGGCCGTGACCGGTCTGATCGCCGCGGCCGACGTGTGCCTGCTCACCCATCGGAGCACTCCGTTGACCGAGGCTATGGACCCCATCAAGATCTACGAATATCTGGCAGCCGGGCGTCCCGTCCTCGCCACGGACCTTGCCCCGGTTCGGGGCATCGGGCGGCGGGTCCGACTGCTGCGCCCGGGGGACGATCCGGTGGCGGCGATGAACGAGATCCTGACCTGGCCGGCCGTCACGGAGGCTGACCGGCTGGATTTCGTCGCGGACAACAGCTGGTCCGCTCGGCACGTCGCCTTCTTGGACTTCGTCCTCGGCCCGGCCGCGCCCGCCGAGCCCCGTCTCCTGGCAGTGCAGGCATAGACCGGCTGGAGTTCCCCGCTCGGGTCTCCAGACCCACGAAAAGGGCCGGTACGGCGCGGCCCCCGGCTCGGTGGGATATCTCTGGAAGGATTCGATGGTTCGCGCTGATTTGACCAATCGACACCGGTATGTCCTGATTGGATCCGTGGCGGTGCTCGTGGCGCTGGTAGCGGGCGGTGGGCTGCTGGTCGCCCTTCGCTCGAGAGACGGGCCCGCGCGGACGGCGGGCACACCGGCCCCCGCCACTGTCCCGGCCGGGGTTTCACCGGATGGCGGTGCCGCGACCCGCGGCCTACCAGGGGGCGACCCGGCCGCGGCCCGAGGATGCGACCGCAAGCCGGACGCCTCGAACACCGGCCCCGCGCCCGGATCCCGGTTCCAGCCGATGCCCGCCGGGAAACTGGCCACTCCCGGACAGGTACTGGAGAACAAGGAGTTCTCCGGACTCATCGACATCTATGCCGACAACGTGACGATAAGAAACTCGATCGTCCACGATGGCATCCGCGTGCGCGGAAGTAATGTGCTGATCGATCACGTGGCGACAAGTGGGATCGCAATCAGAGGTGGCGCAGGTCACGTCATCCAGTACAGTAATCTTTCCGGTGGCGACGACGGCTTCCACATCTCGTCCACGTTCGGACCGGTTTCCGGCGTCACCATCCGTCATAACTACGTCCATGACCGAAGGCCACCGAAAGGGGCCCATACCGACGGCATCCAGGTCCGCGGGGTCCGGGACCTGAGTGTGGTGTGTAACAACCTCGACCTCTCCCCGTACGACAAGACCCAGACAGCCGTCGTCTTTCTGGAGTGGGCGAACGGAGGTAACCGTGATGTGGTTATCGACCACAATTGGTTGAACGCCGGCGGAACGACGCTTGTGGTCGCTGCCAGGAACCTCCGCGTGACGGACAACCGTTTCGGCCGCGGCTTCCGCTGGAGTGTCTGCCGGCTGGGCAACGACGATGCCGGTAAGACCACTTTCTTCAGTGCCGGGAACGTCTGGGCGGACACCGGCCGGCCGGTGGTCCTGTGTGGCCAGACCCGATGAGTAGCCGGACCCGAGGCAAGGTCAGAGACACGATGTCGATGGCCGATGGTGCCGGGCTGCCCCCGCGGCTGCTGCCGTCGCGCTCCCACGTGCCGAGGTCCCCGCGGCGAACCTTCCGGCGGGCGAGCACCTTCGCCACGGTGGAGACCGCGAGATACGCCGGCGCCGCGCCGAGCAGGCGGGGCTCGGCGCGGACCACCCTGAGCCAGTCCACGGACCCGCCGGCGAGGCCACGACCACCCTTCGTGGGACCGCCCGCGGGCGCCAGCCCGAGGGCGCGCAGTTGGGTGTTGCCGGCGAAAATCCGGCTCTTCTGTCGAACGAGGTCGCGTGCGGTCCGGGCCGGATGTACGACGAAACAGGTGCCGTCGACCGTGCATCGCTCATCCGGTGCGAACCGGTGATAGAGAAAGAAGTCATCCGCGATTGCGTCCGGGAAACGATCGAAACAGGCCCGGCCCTGCTCGCTCACTCCAATGACCCCACCGATTCGGCCGTTGCGCACATAGGGCAGCCGCAGCCAGATGCGGTAGTAGTCGCATACTACGCGGCTCGTGCCGGCAAGATGGATTGTCAGGCGCGGTGATGCGGCCAGTGCCGGGCCGGTCCGCAGCACGTCGGCCACCCGCAGCAGGTCGGCGCCGGACACCTCCAGGTCGGCGTCCACATAGAATCGCGGGAAGGCAGTGACCTCGGCGTCGCCAAGGTTCAGCGCGGCCGCCTTGCCGGTCTTCGCGGTCTCCACGCAGCGGACACCTCGGTCGCGGGCCCGACGGGCGGTCTCGTCGGAGCAGCCGTTGGCGACCACGACGATCTCCAGATCCTCGGGGGCGGCGCCGTCGGCGAGCCGGTCAAGGCAGCGGCCGATCACGGCCGCCTCGTTATAGGCCGGAATGACGACGCTTGCGCGCGCATGCTTATGGTGCGCCGGGGCTGCGGGGGTTTTTCCGCTCGCCGGGTCGGCGCGATCCGACTGTTGCATGACAAAATCCACTGTCTGATCACCCCAGGCCGGCGCCGGCCCGCGCGACGCAGTCGTATTCAGGTAGGCGGGCGGCACACACGGTAGACCATCGTGGCCGGACCGGGTGCGTGCGTGGGGACCCGACGACACTTCCCGTGGTGACGCCCGGCGCTGGCGACTGGCTGGCCGATGTCGCCGGCCGACGGCCCGGATCGCTGGAGATCGCCCGCTGTGCCCTGCGAAGGGCCAGTCGGATATTTACGCTTTCCACCGCCCAGATTCCGCCGCTCCGAACGCAGCTTGGCATTCCTGAAATCCGTTTCTCGTACGTTCCGTTCGGGGTCGACTCCACATTTTTCCGGCCCTCTGGAAACCCTCCGGAGAAAGGGACCGTGGTGAGTGTCGGAAATGACCAGCACCGCGACTTCGAAACGTTTGTCCGCGGCCTGTCCCAGGGGCGGAGCAGGCTGGCGGAGATGAGACTCGAGCTGGTGACAGCCCGAAACGTGGCCGTGCCACCGTGGCTCGGCCGGCGTCGGAACCGTCTTACTCTTCCCGAGGTGAGCGACCTGTACAGGACCGCATCGATGGTGGTCGTCTGCCTCCGGCCTAATCTTCACGTGAGCGGCGTCACCGTCGTGTTGGAGGCGATGGCCAGTGGTCGTCCCGTCGTGGTGACCGATACCCCCGGCATCCGGGACTACGTCGATCACGGCCGTACCGGGATGCTCGTTCCGCCCTACGACACCGATGCGCTCGCTGAAGCGGTCGTGCAGCTGGTGCTCGACCCGGACCGGGCGGCCGCGCTCGGTGCGGCCGCCCACCTGGACGTCGAGCACCGCCTGAACACGGAAGCCCAGGCCCGCCGGTTCGCGACTTTGTTGAGAGACCTCTAGCCCGGCCCGGGAAACGGAGAATCCGTGGTCAGGAGAAATACCGACAGATGGGGGTTCGGGGCGAGTCT
>NZ_CDWTNB010000024.1:0-34379 GCF_977947065.1 Frankia sp. CgJB1 | reverse complement strand
CGCGCGACGGGCTCGCGGCCCCCACCGGGCGGGCGGGAGCGGCCCGTCCCGCCGGGCCTACCGTCGTCGACCAGCCGCGCGGCGGATCGGATCGTTCCGGGGTCCGCTCGTGACCGGCGTATCGGCGGGTGGTGAGCCCGTCGCCGGTGTACCGGTGGATGGCCCGCCCTCGCCGCGGGCCCCGCTCGCGGCCACGCGCCGCCGCCCCGCACCGGTCCCGACGCTCGCCGAGCCCGTGCTCGTGCCGAGGCCGCACGCGGTGGTCGTGGCCGGGGCGCGACCGAACTTCATCAAGATCAAGCCGATTCTGGACGCCCTCGACGCGGAGGGTTTCCGGACCACGCTCGTGCACACCGGTCAGCACTATGACGAGGCGATGAGCGAGGTGTTCTTCGCCGATCTCGGGCTGCGTCCCCCTGACCATCACCTCGCGGCGGGATCGGGCTCCCACGCCGTGCAGACGGCCGCGGTCATGACGTCGTTCGAGCCGTTGCTCGACCGGCTCGTCCCGGAGATCGTCGTCGTGGTCGGCGATGTCAACTCAACTCTGGCCTGTGCGCTCGTCGCGGCGAAGGCGGGCGTGCTCGTCGCCCATGTGGAGGCGGGACTGCGCAGCGGTGACCGGTCCATGCCCGAGGAGATCAACCGCATTGTCACCGACCACGTGTGCGACCAGCTGTTCGCGACCTCACCGGACGCGGTGGAGCATCTGTACCGGGAGGGCCTGCCCCCCCGGGCGGTCCATCTCGTCGGCAACGTCATGGTGGACACCCTCCTGGCGTGCCGGGATGAGGCGCTGGGCCGGCCGACGCTGACCGAGCTCGGCCTGCACCCGGGCGGGTACGGCCTGGTGACCATGCACCGGCCCGCCAACGTCGACGATCCGGACGTGCTCGCCGGGCTGCTCGGGGCGCTCGGGGAGATCGCGGTGCGGTGCCCGCTGGTCTTCCCGGCGCATCCCCGTACGGCGGCGCGGCTGGCCGGGATGCTCCCCCCGGGGATTCGGCTACTCGGGCCCGTGGGATATCTCGACTCCCTGGCGTTGCAGGCCGGGGCGCGTCTCGTGCTCACCGATTCCGGCGGCGTGCAGGAGGAGTCCACCGTGCTGGGAGTACCGTGCCTGACGCTCCGCGACTCGACGGAACGTCCATTGACTGTTACCGAGGGTACCAACCGGGTGGTGGGTCGGGACCGGCGGGTGGTGGTCACGGCCGCGTTCGACACCCTGGAGCGGTCGCCTACGCCCCGGCGTCCGGCCCTGTGGGACGGCCACGCCGCCCGCCGCATCGCGCGAATTCTGGCCCGGGTGGTCGCACCCCCGCCGGAACCGGGCCGTCCGGGCGCACCGGATCCGGAGATCCGTCCGCCGGCTCGGGACACAGTGAGCCACCTGCCCCTCTCTATGTAAACAATCTGACACACTATGTGTATGACTTCGAAGAAACTGGTGATCGTCGGGCAGGGATACGTCGGTCTCCCGCTCGCGATGCGGGCGGTCGATGTGGGTTGGCGGGTCGTCGGGGTGGACGTGGACGCGAGCCGTGTCGCCCAGCTGGCCGCCGCGCGGTCCTACGTCGAGGACATCCCCGACAGGCAGCTCGCGGCGGCGTTGGAGTCGGGCCGGTACGAGCCGACGTCGGACTACGCCCGCGCCGCGGGGTTCGACGTCGCGGTGGTCACCGTCCCCACCCCGTTGCGGGAGGGGGCTCCCGACCTGTCCTACATCGTGGGCGCGGCGCACAGCCTCGCGCCGCTGGTCCGGCCGGGCGTGACCGTGATCCTGGAGTCGACGACCTATCCGGGGACGACCGAGGAGCTGTTCGCCCCGCTGCTCACCGAGGGTTCCGGTCTGCACCCCGGTATCGACTTCCATCTCGGCTACTCGCCGGAGCGGATCGATCCGGGTAACCGGGTGTGGAACCTGGTGAACACCCCCAAGATCATCTCCGGGGTGCATGAGGACTCCCTGGCGGCCGTGAGCGCCTTCTACGACACCGTGGTCGAGCGGACGGTTCCGGTCGGCTCGACCCGGACCGCCGAACTCACCAAGCTGCTGGAGAACACCTTCCGGCATGTCAACATCGCGCTGGTGAACGAACTGGCGATGTTCGCGCACGAACTCGGCGTCGACGTGTGGGAGGCGATCGACGCGGCGTCCACCAAGCCGTTCGGGTACCTGCGGTTCACTCCCGGCCCGGGGGTCGGCGGCCACTGCCTGCCCATCGACCCGTCGTACCTGTCCTGGCGGGTGCGCCGCAGCCTCGGCCGCAGCTTCCGATTCGTCGAGCTCGCCAACGACATCAACGACCACATGCCCGACCACGTGGTGCGGCGGGTCACCGAGATGCTCAACGCCCGGCGACGGTCGGTCGCGGGCAGCCGCATCCTGCTGCTGGGACTTGCCTACAAGAAGAACACCGGGGATGCGCGCGAGTCGCCCGCGACGCGGGTCGCCACCCTGCTCGCTGACCTCGGTGCCCACGTGCGGGCGGCGGACCCGCACGTCGACGCGGCCCGGCTGCTGCCCCGGGTGACCCTGGTAGAGGTGGGTGCGGGGGAGCTCGCGACCGCGGATCTGGTGGTGCTCCTGGTCGACCACGACGCCTTCGACCGTGACCAGGTAGCACGGCATGCCCGTGCGGTCCTCGACACCCGGCACTGGCTGCCCACGCACGACCGGGGCCGCCGGCCGGTGGCAGCCGGCGGGGGACACCCGGTGATACCGGCGCAGGTTGCGCGGCACGACGAGCTCGCGTTTGCCGTGGAACCCCTGTGACGCCCTCCCCACCCTCTGACGCCTTCGCACCCTCGCGGCGCCCCACATCTTCCCGTATCTTTATGTAGTTGAATGATAACTGAAAATTATCATCATCGAGAGGGTGCGGGCGGAGGGGGCGGATGCCATGCGGGTCGTCGCCACCGACGCGTGGTTCCATCACCGGCCAAGCGGGCGCAGGCGCCGGGGCCCGATAACGGTGCTGAAGGTGCTGAACCGGACGGAGCGCTCCGGTATCCAGCTGGGGGCCGTGAACCTGCTCCGCCGCCTCGACCAGGACGAGTTCCGGCTGTTGTTCGCGGTGACGTCCGGCGCGGCAGGGGCGTTCGACGGTGAGATCCGGGCGTTCGGCGGCGAGGTGTACCACTGCCGGGCCGACTGGCGCTTTCCATGGTCCTTGCTGGGGCTGTTGCGCCAGGTACGCCCGGACGTGGTGCAGGCGGAGGTGGTGCAGGCGGACGTGACGATCCTCTCCGGGGTGATCCTCGCGCTGGCCCGGCTCGGGGGGGTTCGGCGCCGCGTCGCTTACCTCGCCGATGCCCCGGACCGGCACGGCGACAGCCTGGGCGGCCGGGTGCGGCGGGTCGTCGGCCGGTTGCTGCTCGACCGGTTCGCCACCCATCTGGTCGCAGTGAGCGAGGCGGTGATGCGGGGTCTGTGGCGGGAGAACTGGCGGCTCGACCCTCGTTGCCGCGTTATTTACCACGGCGTCGAGCTGGAACCGGTCGGCGTCGCCATCGCGGCCCGCCGCCGCGCGGAGGAACTCGCCGAGGACGATCAGGAGCTTGTCACCGTCGTCCACGTCGCCTGCCCGGATTCGGCGAAGAACCGGGACCGGGCCGTGGAGATCCTCGCGGCGCTGCGGGGGCGGTCCGTGAACGCCCGGCTCCTCTTCGTGGGTCGTCAGGATGCCGCCGAGACGGCCCGGCTGGTCGCGCTGGCGTCCCGGTGCGGCGTCGCTGACCACGTCGAGTTCACTGGCGAGGTGCTCGAGATCCCGCGCCTGCTGGTCGCGGCCTCGCTGCTGCTGGTCACCTCCCGTCACGAGGGCCTGCCCGGCATCGTGCTCGAGGCCTGTGCGGTCGGGACGCCCGTGCTCTCCGCGGACCTGCCCGGGGTCGACGAGATCGCCCGGCTGCTCCCCGGCGTGACGATCCTGCCGCTGCGCATCTCCGACGCGGTCTGGGCCGGCACCGCCGAGATGCTCACCGCCGTTCCCCCGACCATTGATCAGCGCCGGGAGGCGATGCGTCTGCTGCGCCGGTCCCCGTTCACGATGGAGCACTGGCAACGCGACATCGCGGCGGTGTGGTCGTAGTCGGCGTCCCCGCCCGCCCGGGTACCGCCACCGCCCGGCCACGACCAGAGAGGACCGCCCACGATGAAGATCGTCACCTTGCTAGAGGCGGGGGATGGCCCGCGGTGGCCCGTTGCGCACGCCGTCGCCGAACAGGAGAGTGGGGACCACGTCATCGTTCTGATGCCCCCGCCCGACCACGTCGACAGTCCGCTGGCCCGGGAGTTGACCGCGGGCGGCGTGGAGGTCGTCGCGAGCCCCGTGCCGCGCCGGGGAGCGACGATCCGCCGTCAGGCCGGCAGGATTCTCCGGCTGCGGGCGGAGCTGGCCGCGCTCGGGGCGGACGTCGTCCACTACCACCACTACGCCTCGGCGGTGGCCGCCCGCCTCGCCACCGTGGGCACCACGATCACCCGCGTGTACATGGTCGCGAACCCTCTGCACTTGGACCACCCGCTGATCCGGCCGGTCGAGCGGGTGCTCTGCCGGCTCGATCACCTGCTGATCGCGCCGACCTCCGACGTCCGGCGCCGCTACGCCGCGCTCGGCCAGCCGGTGCGCCGCCTGCGCACCGTGTCCTACGGCGTGGATCTGGACCGGTTCACGCCGGCAGACGACCGGGAGCGCCGGGCGGCCCGGACGGATCTTGGTCTGCCCGAGGACGGGTTCGTGGCGGTGCAGGTGGCGCGCTTCCACCCGCCCGGTCGTCTTGTCCATCCGGGCCGGGGGGTGGCGGGCCACGAGGTACTGCTGGCGGCCTGGTCGCGGTTCGTCGAGCTGGGCGGCCGCGGCACCCTGATCCTCGTCGACGGGGCTCCCGAGGGCGGGGTTCCCGAGGACGGAGAGGATGTCGCCGGCCGGCGGAACGAGGCCGCGGCCCGTTACCGCGAGCGGGTCCGGGCCTGGGCCGGGGCGCTTCCCGGCGCGGCGGCGGTGCGCTGGGTGCACGGTGTCCGCGACGTGCGGCCGTACTACGCCGTCGCCGATGTGAACGTGGTGCCCTCCCGGGTGGAGGACTACGGCGCCGTCGGGGTGGCGTCGGCCTGCGGGGTACCGACCGTGGCGACGCGGGTCGGGGCGATCAGCGAGCTGGTGGACGACGAGACCGGCTGGCTGGTGGCACCCGGCGACGCGGTGGCGGTGGCGGAGTGTCTCACCGACGCCGCGGCCGGCCGGCGGGCACCCGCCGCGCGCGACCGCGGCTTCGCCGCGCGGGCACGGGCCGAGAAGCTGCTGGATCGCCGGTCGTTGAGCCAGGACGTCGTCGCTGCCCTGCACGAGGCCGTGCGCGGCGCGCGGTCGTGGCACGCGTGCTCCGGCCCGGGCCGGAGTGTGCCGGGATGCACCCGGGTACCGGAAGAATGAGTTCACCCGCAGGTGGGATGATTTTCGCCGAACATTCCGCCGTTGTGGGCAGGGACTGCCGGCAGCCTCCGATGCTGTTAGCAGTGTTAAATAATTGCCGGAGTCGGCTGTGGCGACCTTGTTCGGGAGGCCCCGGCGGTTCCCGCCGACCCGGAGGGTCGGCGGGGTCACAGCGCCGCGGGCGCGGTGCGAGACGCGCCGGAATGCCAGGATGGGACGGAGCTGGCCGAGGCAGGCAGACGCCGGATGCGTGCCCACCCGGGACCGTGGGTCCGGCGTCACCACGGTGCGGCCAGCCGGGCGGGGCCATGGGAGCGAGCCCCGCCGCTCGCGGGTGGCGGGCGGTGGGCGACGAGAAGGAGAACGATGGACACCTTCGGCAGTACCGGATCGCTCGTGGTGGGTGATCGCACCTACACGATCAGGCGGCTGGACGCGGTGCCCGGGGCCGATCGACTCCCCTACAGCCTCAAGGTGCTGTTGGAGAACCTTCTGCGTACCGAGGACGGCGCGAACATCACCGCG
The DNA here is from genome assembly GCF_977947065.1 of Frankia sp. CgJB1. Taxonomy (NCBI): domain Bacteria; kingdom Bacillati; phylum Actinomycetota; class Actinomycetes; order Frankiales; family Frankiaceae; genus Frankia; species Frankia sp. CgJB1. The sequence continues at coordinate 28,416 of NZ_CDWTNB010000024.1, read as the reverse complement.
GACCACGTCCGGGCGCTGGCGAACTGGGATCCCTCGGCCGCCCCCAGCCAGGAGATCCAGTTCACGCCCGCCCGCGTCATCATGCAGGACTTCACCGGCGTGCCGTGCGTGGTGGACCTTGCCGCCATGCGGGAGGCGATGGCCGCCCTCGGCGGCGACCCGTTGAAGATCAATCCGTTGGCCCCCGCCGAGCTCGTGATCGACCACTCGATCATCGCTGACCACTTCGGTCGGCCGGACGCGTTCGAGCTCAACGCGGCGCTGGAGTTCGGCCGCAACCGGGAGCGTTACCAGTTCCTGCGCTGGGGTCAGGAGGCGTTCGACAACTTCACCGTCGTCCCGCCGAACACCGGCATCGTGCACCAGGTCAACCTGGAGCACCTCGCCCGGGTCGTCTTCACGAAGCAGACGGCCGACGGGACGCTGGCCTACCCCGACACCCTCGTCGGCACGGACAGCCACACCACGATGATCAACGGTCTCGGTGTGCTCGGCTGGGGCGTCGGAGGCATCGAGGCCGAGGCCGCCATGCTCGGCCAGCCGGTGAGCATGCTCATCCCCACTGTGGTGGGCTTCAAGCTGACCGGCGAGCTGCCGACGGGCACCACCGCGACCGACATGGTGCTCGTCATCACCGAGATGCTGCGTCGGCACGGCGTCGTCGGCCGGTTCGTCGAGTTCTACGGCGACGGCGTGACGAACGTCCCGCTGGCGAACCGGGCGACCATCGGCAACATGAGCCCCGAGTACGGCTCCACCTGCGCGATCTTCCCGATCGACGCGGAGACGCTGAACTACCTCAGGCTCACCGGCCGTCGCGCGGAGCTGGTGGCGTTGGTCGAGGCGTACGCCAAGGAGCAGGGCCTCTGGCACGACCCGAGCCGCGAGGCCGCTTACACGACCACCCTCGAGCTGGACCTGTCCACCGTCGAGCCGTCGCTTGCCGGGCCCAAGCGCCCGCAGGATCGGGTGCCGCTGGCGAGCGCGAAGCAGGCCTTCCGGGCGGCGTTGGTCGACTACGCCCAGCCCCTGGTGCTCACGAACGGTGGCGCGGACGAGGCGGATGCCGAGTCCTTCCCGGCCTCCGACTCGGCGGCCGCATTCGCCGACAAGCCCTCCGACGCCCCGATCTCGGTGAACGCCGTGGCCGGGGACGTCGCCGCCCGCTCGTCCAACCCGACGGCGGTCACCCTCGCCGACGGCACGAGCGTCGAGATCGACCACGGCGCCGTCGCCGTCGCGGCCATCACCTCCTGCACCAACACGTCCAACCCGCAGGTCATGGTCGGCGCGGCCCTGCTGGCCCGCAACGCCGTTGAGAAGGGGCTCACCCGCAAGCCGTGGGTGAAGACCACCCTCGCGCCGGGCTCGAAGGTGGTCATGGACTACTACGAGCGGGCGGGGCTCGTGCCCTACCTGGACAAGGTCGGCTTCAACCTGGTCGGGTTCGGCTGCACCACCTGCATCGGTAACTCCGGGCCGCTGCCGGAGGAGATCAGTGCCGCGGTGAACGACGCGGACCTGGCGGTGGTCAGCGTGCTGTCGGGTAACCGCAACTTCGAGGGCCGGATCAACCCCGACATCAAGATGAACTACCTGGCGTCCCCGCCGCTGGTGGTCGCCTACGCGCTGGCCGGCACGATGGACATCAACCTCGACACCGACCCGCTGGGCACCGGCACCGGCGGGGAGCCCGTCTACCTGCGTGACATCTGGCCGAGCGAGGCCGAGGTCGCCGCGGTCGTCGGCGACGCCATCCAGTCCGAGATGTACGAGTCCGACTACGCCGACCTGTCCGGTGACGAGCGCTGGCGCTCGCTGCCGGTCGGTGATGGGGGGGAGGCGTCGCGGACGTTCGCCTGGGCGCCCGACTCCACCTACGTCCGGCACCCTCCGTACTTCGAGGGGATGGCGGCGAAGCCGGAGGCCCGGACTGACATCATCGACGCCCGGGTGCTGGCGGTGCTCGGCGACTCGGTCACCACCGACCACATCTCCCCGGCTGGCTCGATTAAGAAGGACTCGCCTGCCGGCCGCTACCTTACCGAGCACGGGGTCGCGCCCGCCGACTTCAACTCCTACGGGTCGCGGCGCGGCAACCACGAGGTGATGATCCGTGGCACGTTCGCCAACATCCGGTTGCGCAACCGGCTGGCGCCGGGCACCGAGGGTGGGGTCACCCGGCACCTGCCCGACGGCGAGCAGTTGGCCATCTACGACGCCGCGCAGAAATACGCCGCCGAGGGTGTGCCGCTGGTGATCCTGGCCGGTAAGGAGTACGGCTCGGGATCCTCCCGGGACTGGGCGGCGAAGGGCACCGCGCTGCTCGGCGTGCGGGCGGTCATCGCCGAGTCCTACGAGCGCATCCACCGGTCGAACCTGATCGGCATGGGCGTGCTGCCGCTGCAGTTCCCCGTCGGCGAGTCGGTGGAGTCGCTCGGCCTGACCGGGGAGGAGACGTTCACCATCACGGGCCTCGCCGAGGTGGGCGAGAGGACCCCGTCCCTCACGGTACGTGCCGGCGACAAGACCTTCGAGGCGGTCGTGCGGATCGACACCCCCGGCGAGGCGGAGTACTACCGCCACGGCGGGATCCTGCTGTATGTTCTGCGCTCGCTGTTGTAGCCCACGGCCGATGATCCGGGGCCGGCGGGTTCGCTCCCGCCGGCCCCGCCCGCCGGCCCGCCTGTCGCCTGTCGCGCCTCGTGCGCTCCTCCCTCGCCCTGGTCGGCGTGCTGGGTAATTTACGTACTACCAAGAGTGATAAGCTTGCTGGGTGAACACGGACGGCCGTGCCGTCCGATCGTCACCATCCGTTGCGGTAGGGGGAAGTCCGAATGCCGCGTGGCACCCCGGAACAGAGTGGGCCCTCGGTACCGACGGTTCCGTCGGGAATCCCCGGTGAGTGGGTCACCCCGATCGTCCCCCAGCCCAGCGGGCCCTGGCCACGCCGCCCCCAGCCGGCCGTGGCCCGGGCGGGGCCGGCCGCGGACGACGCCGCCGGACCGCGCGGGCGGCGCCTGCGGGTCATGGTCATCGTCGGCACCCGGCCGGAGGTGATCAAGCTTAGCCGGGTGATCGCCGCCCTCGACCAGGCGGTCGACCTGTGTCTGGTCCATTCGGGCCAGAACTACGACCACGAACTGAGCGGAATCTTCTTCGAGGAGCTCGGCATCCGCCGACCGGACCACATGTTGGAGGCCGCCGGAGCCACGCCCGCGGAGACGATCAGCAGGATCATCGCCCGGGTGGACCCGGTGCTCGCCGCCGAGGAGCCTGACGCCGTGCTGCTCTACGGCGACACGAACACCTGCCTCGCCGCGATCCCGGCGAAGCGCCGGCGCATCGGGGTGTTCCATCTCGAGGCCGGGAACCGCAGCTTCGACCAGCGGGTTCCCGAGGAGATCAACCGTAGGGTCGTCGATCACCTCAGCGACGTGCATCTCGCCCTGACCGAACATGCCCGCCGTCACCTGCTCGCCGAGGGACTGCCCGCGCAGCGGGTCTTCGTCGTCGGATCGCCGGTGAAGGAGGTGCTCACCCACTACGCGCCGCTCATCGACACCTCGTCGGTGCTCGCCACCCTCGGGGTGCAGGCCGGCCGGTACCTGCTCGTCAGCGCCCATCGGGAGGAGAACGTCGACCGCCCCGAGACGTTGTCGGCGCTGCTGGACACCCTCAACCGGCTGGTGGCCCGCTACCGGCTGCCGGTGATCGTTTCGACCCACCCGCGGACCCGCGAGCGGCTCTCGGCGCTGCGCCGCTCCGGACACTTCCCGCTCATCGACGAGCGGGTGCGCTTCTGCCGGCCGTTCGGATTCTGTGACTACCTCGCCCTGCAGCGGTCCGCGCTGTGCGTGCTGTCCGACAGCGCCACGCTCACCGAGGAGGCGTCCCTCGTCGGTTTCCCTGCGGTGCTGATCCGGGAGGCCCACGAGCGCCCGGAGGGCATGGACCGCGGCGTGGGCGTCTCCAGCGTGCTGCGCCCCGACCGGATCCTCGACGCGGTCGAGCTCGTCGTCCGGGAGGCGGAGAGCGACCGCCGCCCCCGGGTCGTCGCCGACTACGACGTCGACGACGTCTCCCGCCGGGTGCTGCACATCATCGTCAGCTACGTCGATCACATCCGCCGGACGGTCTGGTACGGCGACCCCGGCCCGTCCGCCGGGCCGAGTCCGGCCGCTCCCGCCACCACCGCCGAGAGCCACTGAACCCTCCCCGTCCCGGGCACGGTAGTCAGCTTTTTTAGGGATCTCCCTGACGCGCGTCCCCGTTCCCGTTTCCCAGACTGAAAAGCGACACGCCGTCAGCGGTATCAGTTGGGGAGGAACACCGTCATGCCCGGACAGTGGGACGCCACCGTCAAGTCGGTCTACGCCGTCGACAGTGGTACCAACAACACCATTGATGTCATCGCGGATGACAAGGCCTTCGATGTCATCGCCGACGTCGAGATCGGGGAGAGCCTGATTGACTTCGGTGGCGCCGAATACACGCTCAGTGTTTCTGTTCGCAACCTGAGCCGGTTCGTTGTCGTGGCCACCGGAAACGTGATCGGCAAGATTCCGGTCAAGCCGGGGGACCCGAGGAAGGCCTTCAACAAGCCGTTGACGGTGCCAATCTCCGCACCCTGATTCGCGAATGCTGCGGAGGATGGGGACGCCCTTGACGTCATCGCCGCGCTCAAGGTGGCGTCGGGACGGTTCGTCAACACCACGGTCGCGATCAGCCCCTCGTTCATCGTCTCCCCCTGATCGGGTCCGGCTCCTCACGAGGACATCGGATCCGATTGTTTGACGGTGGCCCCGGCGGAGGATCTCCGCCGGGGCCACCTCGCGCTATCAGGGTCTTGCGGTCAGCAGAGCCAGGGCGCGCCGGGTCTTCGTCTCCTCGTCCTCCTCGATGTCGAGCCCGAGGCGGCGCAGGGCGGCCTCGAAGGCGATCTGGGCACCATCCGGCTCAACCCGGATGGACAATTCCAGCAGATCGAGCCCGCGGTCGCCGGGACCGGGGGCGAGCCGCCATCTCTCGGCCGCCACGGGAAAACCCGCCACCGGGATCGGAACCGGGGTGTTCCAGCGGACACCGTCGAGTGGGCCCAGTACGGACAGGCTGTCCAGGTCGATGGGGCGGTCCGCGTACTCGCGAAGGAACCGGCGCTGGCGGGGTGAGAACAGTTCCCGCGGCGACGTCGCGCCGACGAGGACGTCGGTCACCCGGCGTGCTTCCGGGTGTGCGGTCAGCGAGGCCGCGGGAACCCTGCGTTCCCCCGTCCAGTCCGCCTCCATCCGGAACACCGCGACGCGGTCGGGGCGCAGGCCGAGCCATTCCGGACTGAGCCGGGATCGCCGGGCTGGCCGGAGCCTGACCGTCGCATCACCGTGTCCGGCACCGTACTGCCGCAGCCGCAGGATGATTCCCTCGTTGAGCAGCGCTATTCCGCCGCGTTCCGCCGTTCCAGCCGGGTCCGCGCAGAAGTAGACCCGACGGCCGATGCCCAGCTCGGCGGTGAGCGCCAGAGCGTCACGCGCGGCGGATATCCACGGCCCGGTAAGGTTCACCTTGATCTGAACGCAGTCCAGGCGACGACGGGGACGCATCTCAGCTTCCGTGGGAATTACCGGGAGTGAGTAGAAGTCCGGTCATATACGGGCAACATCGGGATCATTTCTCTGCGTGGGTAACCGGGCGTGACGGCCGGATCGTCAATGGCGCTGGGTCGGGCACAGAACACCCCTCCGTACGGATTCTCCCGGTTCTCCCAGGTCAACACACCGAGGGCCGAACCGCGTCCGGGAATCCCCGGCGGTTCCGGACACCGTCGTTCACTTCTGTGCTTAAAGTCCCTTTGCCGACCGTTCTGGTCACGGCAGGATGATGTTGGTGGACAACGGCGTCACGGGGGAAGGACGGTTGTCGTGAAAGGGGCAAAGGCCACCATCGACGACTCTACCGGTATGCATCCGCTGGTAGGCCGGGAAAAGGAGTGTCGTCTCCTCGACGGCCTGCTCGCGGCCGTGGCGCAGCGCGGATCCGCCCTCGTTCTGCGGGGTGAACCCGGGGTGGGGAAGACCGCGTTGTTGCGGTGTGCCGCCCGGATGCTCCAGCTTCGCGGGGTCGAGTCGGAGAGCACGCTGCCTTTCGCCGCGCTGGCGGACCTGGTGCTGCCGCTGCGGGTATGCCTGGCGCTCGCGGAGGGGGTGTCAACGAGCCCGTACGCCGCGTGCGCGGGAACCCTGAACGTCTTGGCCGCGGCCGGGGACAGGCATCCGCTCGTGGTGCTCGTCGACGATCTGCAATGGGTGTACCCGCCGTCGCAGCAGGCGCTGCTGTTCGTCGCGCGCCGGCTGGCGGTGGAACGGGTGGCGATGGTGATGACGGTCCGCTCGGATACCGCCGACCTGTGCGAGCGGTCCGGCCTGCCCTGTATGGAGGTCGCCGGGCTGTCCACCGAGGCGTGCGGCGAGCTGATCCGCGAGCACGGTTATCGGATGGCCCCGCACGTGCTGGGCGACCTGGTCCGGCGGATCGCCGGCAACCCATCGGCGCTGCTGGAGACGGCGGCCTCGCTGGGGGAGGCCCAGCTGCTTGGGCAGGAACCGCTCGGTGAGCTGCCGCCGCCGGGACGTCAGTTGGAGCATGCCTGGTCCGACCGGCTGGACGGGCTGCCCGAACGCACCAGGCAGGCGTTGGTCGTGCTTGCCGCCAACCGCACGACGTCGGTGGGAGCCCTGGCCCGTGCCGTGACCGCAGCCGCTCTCACCCTGGCCGATCTGGACGCCGCCCACGACGCGGGTCTGGTCAGGGTCGCCGCCGCGGACGGCGGCGTCGGCGGCGGTGATGGCGTCGATGCCACGCTGGAGTTCGCCCATCCGATGCTGGGGCCCTTCGTGCTGCGCCACGCCGCACTGTCGGCGCGCATGCGCGCCTACCAGGCACTCGCCGAGGTCTCCCATGGTGATGCGCGGGTGTGGTACTTGGCCGCCGCGGCTGGCGGTCCGGACGACGGGGTGGCCGACGTGCTTGCCGAGGTCGCCGTCCGGACGCGCCGACGCGGGGGATACGGCGCGTCGGCGCGGGCGTGGCACTGCTCCGCCGCACTGATCTCCGAGCGGGCCACCCGGGTCGACCGCGTCCTGCGTGCTGCCGCCGACGCGCATCTCGGCGGCCTGTCCCAGGATGCGGCAGCCTGGGCCGACGAGGCGGCGCGGCTGGCCCGCGGGCCGCTCGTGCGAGCCGACGTCGAGCTGGTCCGCGGCCGGGTGCTCACCTGGTCCGGTCATCCGACCCGGGCGTACGACCAGCTCGTCCAGGCGGCCGAGGCGGTCATGGACACCGATGCCGGACGGGCGGGCGCGCTGCTCGCCGAAGCCGTCCTGCCGGCTCTGATGGACGGCAGGGTGACGGTGGCCCTGAACACCGCCCAGCGCGGGCAGGCACTGACGCCGCGCCATCTGGCCCGCGCCCTGCCCCTGTCGATCCACCATGGCCGCGCTCTCGCCCTCACCGGGATGACCGGCGAGGCGGCCGCCTGCCTGGACGCCGTGTCCGGAGAGATCATCGCCGCGGACGACGTGGAGGACCAGCAGGCGCTGACCCTGACCGGCCAGACCCGCCTCGACGTCGAGGCGGACGGTGAGGCCGCCCGACTGCTCACCGCGGTGGTCAATGCGGCCCGCCGCGCCGGAGCCCCCGCGATGCTGCCCTACGCCCTCGCGGTGCGTTGTGAACTGGAGGGCTGGCGGGGCCTGTGGGCGGCCGGTTACGCGGACGGGGTGGACGCGCTGCGCTGGGCCGAGGAGCTCGGGCAGGTAGGCGCGATCGGCCTCAGTCTTATCGTGCTCGCCCGGATCGACGTCGCCCGCGGCGACCGCGCCCTGAGCGAGCAGCGGATCAGCCGCCTGCGGCGCGAGATCGGGCCGTACGGCATCGGCAGCCTGGACCTGCACGCGGCCGGCGTCCTCGGGCTCGCCGTGCTCGGTCACGGCGAGTACGACGTTGCCGTCATCACGCTGCGAGAGGCCTGGTCGCGGGCCCGAGCCATGGGGCTGGCCAATCCCAACGCGATGCCGCTGGTCGGCGATCTCGCCGAGGCGCACATCCGGTCCGGTGACCACGACGGTGCCGCGGAGGTCGTGGATTGGCTCGCCGAACGTGCCGAGACGACTGGACTCGCGTGGCCCGCGGCGGTCGCCGCCCGCTGCCGCGGCCTGATGGCCGACGGCCTGGCGGCGGCCGAGACCGCCTTCGCGCAGGTCGAAGCCGCTCACCGGCGCCGGCGGATGCCGTTCGAGCACGCTCGGACCCGGTTGTGCCGGGGCGAGGTCGTGCGTCGTTTCCGCCAGCCGGCCGCAGCCCGGGTGCCCCTGCGCGAGGCGTACGCGACCTTCGAGATGCTGGGAGCGAAACCGTGGGCCCGCCGAGCCGCCGCCGAACTCACGGCCACCGGCGACCGGAGTGTCCTCAACGACCGCCCGACGGAGCACCCGACAAGGCTGGAGCGGCTCACCCCCGCCGAGCTCCAGGTGGCCCGCGCCATCTGCGAGGGGATGAACAACGCCGAGGCCGCGGCCGCCCTGTTCGTGTCCCGCAAGACGGTCGAGACCCATCTCACCCGGGTCTACCGCAAGCTCGGGATCCGCTCTCGCGGCGGTCTCAGCCGGGCGCTCGTCGCAGCCGGAGTCGACGACGTCGTGCCCTGGCCGTGAGTGGCGGGCCGGTGGTGAGCGGCGGGCCGGTCGGGGACCTCAGTCTCGGTCGGCGGGGGGATCCTCGGCGAGCAGGGCGGTCAGCGCCGGGAACAGGGCCGGCGGGGCTGCGACGGTGAGATCTTCGCCCGCCGGCCGGCCGTGCAGCCCACCGACCCGCAGCCCGGCCTCCACCGCCACGAGGCCGCCGGCGGCCTGGTCCCAGGGCTTCAGCCCGCGCTCGTAGTAGGCGTCGACGAGGCCGCCGGCCGCCGCGCACAGGTCCAGCGATGCCGCACCCATCCGACGGATGTCGCGCACCCGGGGCACCACCCGGCTGGCGACAGCGACCTGCGCGGCCCGGCGGGACGCCGTGTAGCCGAAACCCGTTGCGACGAGGGCGCCGGCCAGCGTCGTCACCGCCGACCCGGTCAGCGGTTCCCCGTCCCGGTAGGATGCGCCGCCGCGCGTGGCGGTGTAGGTCACGCCCAGCGCCGGGGCATGCACAACTCCGGTGACGACCTCCCCGCCGACCTCGGCGGCGATCGAGACCGCCCAGTTGGGCAGCCGGTAGAGGAAGTTCACCGTACCGTCGAGCGGGTCAACGACCCAGCGCACCCCGGTCGTGCCGGCGGAGTCCGAACCCTCCTCGCCGAGCAGTCCGTCGCCGGGGCGCAGTTCGGCGAGCCGTCGGGCGACGAGCGCCTCGGAGGCGCGGTCGAGGGCGGTCACGACGTCGGTGGGAGACGACTTCGTCGTCTCCGCGGCCACGGTGCCCTCCCGGCCCCGCGCGAGCAGGTCACCCGCCTCACGGGCGATCGTCAGCGCAATGGCGAGCAGTTCGTCCGGGTCTGGCAGGTCGCTCATCGTCCGGCGCTCCAGGGATCGGCACGGGAGTACGGTCCGTTCAACGGTTCATCCTGCCAAGACGGCCGGTCGTGCACTCCCCGTGGAATGTGAGAGGCGTCACGTCCGTTGACTGCTTCCGGTTCCCGTTCCCGGCTCCGGCTCCGGCCCAGGGGTGCGTGCCCGGGCCGGAACCTCGCCGGTCCGCCGACCGGGGGACCTCGGTGGTCGGTGACCACGATCGAGGCGCCCGTAGGATCGTTGCTTGTGGTCGCGACAGACGGTACGGAACGGTCCACCCGCGCGGTCCCGGCGAAGCCGAGCCTGGACGGCATCGAGGCGCGCTGGTCGACGGTATGGCAGGATGAGGGCACCTACGCGGTCGACCGGACGGTCGACCGCGGGCAGGTCTACTCCATCGACACCCCGCCGCCGACCGTCAGCGGTTCCCTGCACGTGGGGCACGTCTTCTCGTACACCCACACCGACCTGATCGCCCGCTACCAGCGGATGCGGGGTCGCGAGGTCTTCTACCCGATGGGCTTCGACGACAACGGGCTGCCGACCGAACGCCGGGTGCAGAACTACTTCGCTGTCCGCTGCGAGCCGTCGCTGCCTTACGACCCGGGTTTCACCCCGCCGGACAAGCCCGGTAAGGAGCAGATCCCGATCTCGCGACGCAACTTCGTCGAGCTCTGCGAGCGGCTGACCCTGGCGGACGAGAAGGGCTTCGAGCAGCTCTGGCGCCGGCTGGGGCTCTCCGTCGACTGGTCGCACACCTACGCAACGATCGACGCCCGGTCGCGGACCGTCGCGCAGCGGGCCTTCCTGCGCAACCTCGCTCGCGGTGAGGCTTATCTTGCCGAGGCCCCGACGCTGTGGGACGTTACCTTCCGCACCGCAGTGGCCCAGGCCGAGCTGGAGGACCGGGACCGCCCCGGCGCGTACCACACCCTGGCCTTCCCCCGGTCGGGCGTCTCCGCCCCGGGCGAGGGGCTGGACCCGGCGGACCCGATCGTCATCGAGACGACCCGTCCCGAGCTGCTGCCCGCCTGCGTCGCCCTGGTCGCCCATCCGGACGACCCGCGTTATCAGTCGTTGTTCGGCGCCACGGTGCGGACCCCGCTGTTCGACGTCGAGGTCCCGGTGGTCGCGCACCGGTTGGCCGACCCCGAAAAGGGATCCGGCATCGCGATGATCTGCACCTTCGGCGACCTCACCGACGTGACGTGGTGGCGCGAGCTGCGACTTCCGGCGCGTGCGGTGATCGGCCGTGACGGCCGGTTCATCCCGGACCCACCGGACGCCGTCACCTACGCGGCCGGCCGGGAGCGGTACGCCGAGCTCGCCGGAAAGACCGTGCACAGCGCCCGGGCGCGGCTCGTCGAACTGCTCGCCGAGTCCGGCGCGCTGCTCGGCGAGCCGCGGCCGATCACTCATCCGGTCAAGTTCTACGAGAAGGGCGACCGGCCGCTGGAGATCGTGACGACCCGCCAGTGGTACCTCCGCAACGGCGGGCGGGACGAGCCGCTGCGGGCCGCGCTGCGTGGACGAGGCCAGGAGTTGCGCTGGTACCCGGACTACATGAAGGTCCGCTACGAGAACTGGGTCGACGGCCTCAACGGCGACTGGCTGATCAGCCGGCAGCGGTTCTTCGGCGTGCCGTTCCCGGTGTGGTACCCGCTGGACGCCGCCGGTGCGCCGCGGTATGACGCGCCGATCGTGCCCGACGAGGCGTCGCTGCCGGTCGACCCGTCCAGCGACGTCCCGCCCGGGTACACCGCCGAGCAGCGGGGCGTGCCCGGCGGGTTTGCCGCCGACCCCGACGTGATGGACACCTGGGCGACGTCCTCGCTCACCCCGCTGATCGCCAGTGGCTGGGAGCACGATACCGATCTGTTCTCCCGGGTCTTCCCGATGGACCTGCGCCCGCAGGCACACGAGATTATCCGGACCTGGTTGTTCTCGACGGTGGTGCGCACCCACGCCGAGTTCGGCGTGCTGCCCTGGTCGAACGCGGCGATCTCCGGCTGGATCCTCGACCCGGACCGTAAGAAGATGTCGAAGTCCAAGGGCAACGTGGTGACCCCGATGGGCCTGCTCGAGGAGCACGGGTCGGACGCGGTCCGTTATTGGGCGGCGTCCGGGCGGCCGGGCACCGACACCGCTTTCGACGTCGGCCAGATGAAGAACGGCCGCCGGCTCGCCATCAAGATCCTCAACGCCAGCCGGTTCGCGCTCGGTCTCGCCGTGACCCCCGACGCCGTGGTCTCCGACGCCGGGGCGGCCCCCGCCCCGGCCAGCGAACCGCTGGACCGGGCCCTGCTGGCCGCCTTGGCCGACGTGGTCGACACCGCCACCGCGGCCTTCGACAGCTATGACTACGCCCGGGCCCTCGAGGTCACTGAGTCGTTCTTCTGGCGGTTCTGTGACGACTACGTCGAGCTCGTGAAGGGCCGGGCGTACGGCTCCTCCGGGGCGGCGGGCGCGGCCTCCGCGCACACCACGCTCTCGGTGGCCCTGTCGGCGTTGCTCCGGCTGTTCGCCCCGGTCCTGCCGTTCGTCACCGAGGAGGTCTGGTCCTGGTGGCGTCCTGGTTCGGTGCACCGGGCGAGCTGGCCGGACGCCGCCGAGATCCGCAAGCTCGCCGAGGGCGCCCGCGCGGAGCTCCTCGGTGCCGTCGGGGCGGCGCTGTCCGGTGTCCGCCGGGCCAAGTCCGAGGCGAAGGTATCGCAGAAGGCCGAGGTCGCGAGCGTCCTGATCAGCGGCGAGGCCGACCTCGTCGCCCTCGTCGAGTCGGTGGCCGCGGACCTGCGCAGCGCCGGCAGCATCCGGGAGCTCACGCTGAGCCCGACCGGCGGCGAGATCGCCGTCGCCGTCGAACTGGCCTGAACACAGGGCACAGACGGGATCAGATGCCGGCGAGGCGTTTGGCGGACGGACGCACCAGGTAACCACGAAGCACAGCGCGTAGAAGGCGATGAAGGAGATGAAGGCCGCGTCGCCGGTCCGGTAGCTCAGGAACGACTGTCGGAAGGCCAGGTTCACCAGCACCCCGCCGAACGCGCCGATCGTGCCGGCCAGGCCGATGAGGGCTCCGGACAGCCGCCGGGCCGAGTGCTGCGCCGCGACCGGGTCGCCACCGGCGTCGATGGTGGTTTGCGCCTTCGCCTGGAAGATCGCCGGGATCATCTTGTACGTTGACCCGTTCCCGACACCACTGAAGACGAACAGCGCGATGAACCCGACCAGGAACAGGGGAAGCGACTCCGTCAGCGAGGCGACGAGCACGATCGCGGCTGCGGCCGCCATCGCCACGAAGTTGGCGAAGGTGACCTTCGCTCCGCCGACGCGGTCCGCCAGGATGCCGCCGACCGGGCGGATCAGTGAGCCGAGCAGCGGACCGAGGAAGGTCAGGTAGGCGGCCTTGATCGGGGTGCTGAACTGGTCGTGGAACTGCACCTGGAGCACCTGGCCGAACGCGAAGCCGAACCCGATGAACGACCCGAACGTGCCGATGTAGAGCAGCGACATCACCCAGGTGTGACCGTCACGGGCGACGTCGCGCATCGCGCCCCGGTCGTTCTTCGCGCTCGACAGGTTGTCCATGAACAGCGCCGCGCCGAGTGTCACCAAGACGATCAGCGGTATGTAGACGGCAAGGACAACCCGGGGGTGGTCCTTGCCGGCGGTGGCGAGGACGAGCAGGCCGACAAGCTGGATCGCGGCCACCCCCAGGTTTCCGCCGCCGGCGTTCAGTCCCAGGGCCCAGCCCTTCAGCCGCTCCGGATAGTAGGCGTTGATGTTGGTCATCGAGGAGGCGAAGTTGCCGCCTCCGACCCCCGCGACCGCGGCGACGATCAGCAGGGTGGGGTAGGAGACGCCGGGAGAGAGAACGACGGCCGCGAGGATCGTCGGCACGAGGAGCACCGCCGCGCTGAAGATGGTCCAGTTACGCCCCCCGAACCGGGCGACGGCGAAGGTGTAGGGGATCCGCAGCACACAGCCGACGAGCGCGGGCAGCGAGGTCAGCAGGAACTTGCCGGCCGGGTCGATGTGGTAAGCCGGTCCGAGGAACAGGACCGTCACCGCCCACAACGACCAGATCGAGAACCCGACGTGTTCGGCCAGGATCGAGAAGATCAGGTTTCGGCGGGCGATGCGGAAACCGCCGTTGTTCCAGAAAGTGCGGTCCTCGGGCCGCCAGTCGTCGATCCAGCGGCCGCGTCGGGACGGACCGGTCACGGTGCCGGTAGTCGGGACGCCTTCCAGCGTGGCGCTCATAGATGATCCTCCGAGGTGCGGGTGATGCCACGACGGTAGGAATGCGCCGTTACGTGGCGCGGCGTCGGCTGTGACTCTCTCTGAGACATCCGCTTACCTGGGCGGGGACCCGACGGTGAGACCTCGGGCGCACCGGCCGTCGGGCCGTCGGCGGATCCGCCGGGAGGGCCGGGCGAGGCGTGGGTGGCCCGGCGGTCGACCGGTCAGTCGATCCGGCGTAGCTGCTCGCGGTAGCGCTTGCCGTTCGCCACGTAGATCGCGGCCCCGGCGGCGAGGGCACCCGGGGCGACGGAATCCGGCAGGATCTTCGCTGGCACGCCGAGCGCCCTCGCGCCCGGCGGCACGACCGTGCCGCCCACGACGACCGCGCCCGCGCCGACCAGCGCACCCCGGCCGATCCGGGCCCGGTGGAGCACCACCGAACCGGAACCGACCAGGGCGCCGTCCTCGACGACGCAACCCTCCAGATGAGCCAGATGCCCGACCGTGCAGTCGTCACCCACCACCGTGGTGAGTTCCTCGGTAGCGTGGATCACCGTGCCGTCCTGGATGGACGTACGGGCGCCGATCTCGATCGTCCCGTAGTCGCCACGCAGCACCGAGCCCGGCCACACCGTGGACTTGGGCCCGATCGTCACCGTGCCGATGACCGTCGCGTCCGGATGGACGTAGGCCGTGGGATCGATGGTGGGGACGGCGTCCCCCAGGGCGTACACGGCCATCCGAGCCTCCCGCTGATCGTGACGCCGCCGATCCGGACGGCGCACCGGTGGATCCCATCGTGCCCGGAAAGGAGCAGCCGGGTGCCCCGGAGAGCCGCTCGTGGCCGGCCGCTCATCAGTGCTCGCCGGTCACGCGTTCAGTCCTCGGAGAAGTCAGTCCTCGGAGAAGGAGGTCTTCGGGTGGAGCATGCCGGGCGGTGGTGAACCCGTCGCCCGGGCCCATCCGCGCGCGGCCGCGCGCTCGGCCGCCAACCGGCCGATCCCGATCGCGAGACCCGAGATCGCCGCCCAGGCGACGGCCTCCGTCCAGGCGGTGTCCGGGTCCGCCGGGTTGGCCGGCGGGTCGGACTTGCGCACCTTGCGGTACAGGGCGCTCACGACTCGGCTCGCGGCCATGCCCGCGAGCGTGGTCGCCCCTCCGCCGACGATCTTCCATCCCAGCTTTGACGCTGCTTTCGCCACCCCGCACCTCTCGTTCCTCGGCGAGGACCATGCCGGTCCGCCCGCCCCCTGCTTACCCCGACCGGCCTGCTTAGCCCCTCGGATCGTCTTAGCCTCTCGGATCATCTGCTATCCGATCACGCCGGGATACGCCCGCCGGAGTCCGGGGCTCGCTGCGGCCCGTCGGACCGGCAGGCCGATGGCGGTACGAGGGCCATGGCCTAGCGTGGGGGTCACGCCCGGACCGGGCACCCTCGACCAGGAGAGCCATGACCGCCACCGATCCGACGACGCCCACCGCCCCGCCTCCCGCGTCCGCGGTGCCACTCGCCGTACAGCCCGCCGCGCAGCCCGCGCCCGCCGTACCGGGTCGGGTGGAGATCTTCGTCCGCCGGTCGGACCGCGAGCTGGCGCTGCCGGCGTACGCCCAGCCGTCGGACGCGGGGGCGGACCTGGTGACGGCCCAGGATGTGACGCTCGGCCCGGGGGAACGGGCGACGGTCGGAACCGGCCTGAGCATCGCCCTGCCGGCCGGGTACGCGGCGTTCGTCCATCCGCGCAGTGGCCTGGCCGCGCGGCACGGCCTGTCCGTGGTCAACGCCCCGGGAACGGTGGACGCCGGTTACCGTGGAGAAATCAAAGTCATTCTGATCAATACCGACCGATCTGACATGATCATCCTACATCGGGGCGACCGGATCGCCCAGCTGGTCGTGCAGCGCGTGGAGCACGCCGTGTTCCGGGAGGTCGATGAGCTGCCGGCCTCGGTGCGCGGAAGCGGCGGGTTCGGCTCCACGGGGGGTTTCGGGTCCGCCGGGGGGGCAGGAAAGGAGACCACCGGTGTTCGGGCGAGGGCGTAGGGAGTTCGACCGTCGCGAGGCGTCCGAGGTGGACGTCCCCGAGAAGGTCACCTCGCGGGGCTCGTCGGAGCCCGACGGTCCCTACGACATCGCGCAGGCACCTGATGACGACGTGCATCGCCTCGATCTCGGGTCGTTGCGGATTCCGGCGCTCGACGGCATGCAGGTGCAGTTCCAGGTCGAGGAGTCGACCGGCAAGCCGCTGACGGTGCTGGTGACCGACGGACGCAGCGCGATGGAGCTCTCCGTCTTCGCGGCGCCGAAGAGCCGGGGCCTCTGGGACGAGGTACGGGCCGAGATTCTGGAGACCATTCAGGGAGGCGGTGGGTCGGAGGCAGACGGTCGCTACGGCCCTGAACTGCGGATGAGGTTGCCGACCGGGCGACCGGGCGAGACCGTGCCGGGTCGGATGATCGGTGTGGACGGTCCGCGCTGGTTCCTGCGGGCGGTGGTGACCGGCGTGGCCGGACAGGATCCGGCGGCCGGCCCCCTCCTGGACGCCGCGTTGCGCAATCTGATCATTTCTCGTGGTGACGGCGCGATGCCGGTGCGGGATCCGTTGCCCCTGAGGCTGCCGAAAGAGATCACTGATCACCCCGATCACCCCGCTGGTTCCGGCGGACCGGTCGCCTCGGCGACCAGCGGACGGCCCGAGATGCCCGTGCGCGGTGCGCGTATAGCCGAGATCCGCTGACCGCCCTGTGCCCGGGATCCCCGCATTGCGCCGAAGGCGCCATGCGGGGCGGGCACATTGAGCGCCGGTCATGCGTTGCATTGGACGTGTTGGACGTGTTGGAGCAGCAGTTGCTTGCGCCGAGTCGCCGACGAGCCGGATCGGAGGAGCCGTGGGCGAGTCACGCGGCTGGTTGGGGCACAAGCTCCACAGACTGACAGCAGGGACGAGCGAGCTCGACGCCGAGGACCTCCAGGCGGCCTCGGCGGCGGCGGGCGCCGCCCCGATGAGCGGCTGTCGTGACCGGGACGAGATCTGCGTCGCGGGTACTATCCAGGCCGTGACGGTACGTGCGCCTTCGGGTGCACCGACCCTGGAGGTCGACATCTACGACGGCAGCGGCACCGTCACGTTGGTCTTCCTCGGCCGCCGGGACATCCCGGGCCTGCGGGCTGGCGCGTCGGTCAAGGCTTCCGGGCGCGTTACCGTGCAGGAGAACCGTCCGATCATCTTCAACCCGCGTTACGAACTACTCCCCGTTCCGTCGGCGAGCGCCTAGGTCGGCGGGTCCGCCCAACCCGACGGGATCTTAACCAGATATGCCACGTACGCCATCTCCCGACACGCCTCCGATGACGATGTCCGAGGCCATCGGCGGCCCACGGGGGATCATTGACAGCTCCGTGCCCACCGTGGCGTTTGTGACGGTGAACGCCGAGGCCGGACTGACCGCCGGCATTGCGGTCGCCATTGCCACGGCGGCCGCTCTGCTGGTGCTGCGCATCGTGCGCCGTGAGCCGACCCAGCAGACCTTTTCGGGGTTGTTCGCCGTGGCGATCGCTGCATTCGTGGCCTCTCGCACCGGGAACACGAAGGGGTTCTTCCTGCCCAGCATTGCGAAGAACGCGCTCTGGGGGGTGGTGGCCCTGCTGTCGATCGTCCTGCGCCGGCCGGTGGCGGGGTATCTCATGGCCGGTCTGGACAGCCGCTATGCGAACTGGCAGCGGGTGCCCCGCCAGCAGCGGGCCGCGGTGTGGGCGACGGTCGTCTGGATCGCCGTGTTCGGTGTGCGGTTCGTCGTGCAGGGGGTGCTCTACCTCGCCGACGAGCCCGGCTGGCTGGCCGCGGCCAACATCGCCCTGGGACTTCCGCTGTTCGGTGTCGCGGTGTTGGCCAGCTTCGCCATCGTCCGCCGGATCGCACCGCTGCTCCCCGCCGCCACCGACCCGACGGTCGTGGACGGCGAGGTGCTGGCCGGGGACGCCCCGCGCGGCGAGCCCCCGCGCGGAGAGCGGCGGCCTGCCGGCTGACCGCCTCCGCATCGCCAGCCTGTCGCGCGTCAGCCCGGCGTGCCCGCGCCTGCCGGCGCTTGACCGAGCAGCACGGCGAACTTCTCCTCGGCCTCGGCGTTCGTCGTGACCGCGAGAACCTCGTCGCCGTCTTCCAGAGTGGCGTCGGGCGAGGGAATGACCGCCCGTCCGTCACGCAGGATCACCACCAGGGCGCTGTCCGCCGGCAGGGCGATCTCGCTGAGCCGCTGGCCGATCACCGGCGCGTTCTCGGCCAGCGTCAGCTCGACGAGGGATGCATCGCTCTGCCGGAACCGCATCAGCTGGACGAGGTCGCCGACGCTGACGGCCTCCTCGACCAGAGCCGTGAGCAGGCGCGGCGCGGACACCGCCACATCCACCCCCCACGACTCGGTGAACAGCCATTCGTTCTTGGGATGGTTGACCCGCGCCACGACCCGGGGCACGCCGAACTCGGTCTTCGCGAGCAGCGAGACGACGAGGTTCACCTTGTCGTCCCCGGTGGCGGCCACCAGGACGGTGTACTCGTTCAGCCCGGCCGCGTCGAGCTGGGACAGCTCGCAGGCGTCCGCGAGCAGCCACCGGGCCTCCGGTAGTGCGTCGGTCCGGATCTTCTGCGGATCCCGCTCGATGATGAGCACCTCGGAGCCGTTCTCCAGCAGTTCGGCGGCGATGGACCGGCCGACCTTGCCCGCTCCCGCGATCACCACCCGGCGCACGCTCATCGCTTCTCCTCCTCGCGCGGCATCGTCTGCCTGGATCTGCCCGGAGCTACCCGGAGCCCTCGCCGTCCGGCCCGGTGCGCAGCACCGTGTCCGCCTCGGATGCGTGCGCCTTCGTCACGGCCACGTGCACGACGTCACCGTCCTGGACGAGGGTGCGGGCGTCGGGCAGGACACCCTCGCCGAACCGGGTCACGCAGACCACCCGTACCCCGGCGGACTCCTCCAGCTCCCGGATCCGGCGGCCCACCCAGGCGGGTCCTGGTGGGATCGCGGCCAGCAGCACCGAGCCCGACGGATCGGACCACTGCGGCGTGACAGCGTCGGGCAGGAGCCGGCCGAGGATCTGGTCCCGGGTCCAGCGCACCGTGGCGACGGTGGGGATACCGAGCCGCTCGTAGACCTCGGCCCGGCGGGGATCGTAGATCCGCGCGACGACCCGCTCGACCCCGAACATCTCGCGGGCCACCCGGGCGGCGATGATGTTTGAGTTGTCCCCGCTGGAGACGGCGGCGAACGCGGCGGCCCGCTCGATGCCCGCCTCGATGAGGGTGTCGCGGTCGAAGCCTATCCCGGTGACCCGCAAACCGGTGAAATCGCGCGGTAGCCGCCCGAACGCGGCGGGGTTCTGGTCGATGATCGCTACTGAGTGGCCGAACCGTTCGACGCTGCGGGCAAGCGCGGAGCCGACTCGGCCGCAGCCGAGGATCACGACATGCACAAGGGTTCAGGGTAGTCCGATCCGGCCTGACCGGCGCAGGTCACGTGGCCGGATCTCCGGATACGGAGCATCTGTGTGCTACGCCACACTGATGCTGAACTGCGTGGCTGGCGTCGGTAACATCGCCGCGTGGCGCTCACGGATCGCCTCAAGCGCGGTTTCGTCGGTCGACCGATCGGGAGCGACCGGCTTGGGGAGACACTGCTCCCCAAACGGATCGCCTTGCCCGTCTTCGCGAGCGATGCCCTTTCCTCGGTGTCGTACGCGACCGAGGAGATCCTGCTTGTCCTGTCACTCGGCGGGCTGGCCTTCTACCACTACTCGCCCTGGCTTGCTGGAGCCGTCGCCATCCTGATGCTGACGGTGGTGGCGTCCTACCGGCAGAACGTGCACGCCTACCCGAGCGGCGGCGGCGACTACGAGGTCGTCTCGGTCAACCTGGGCCCGCGGGCCGGCCTGCTGGTGGCCAGTTCCCTGCTGGTTGACTACGTCCTCACGGTCGCGGTGTCGGTGTCGGCCGGTGTCGCGAACCTGACGTCGGCCGTCACCGGGCTCGCCGCGCACAAGGTGCTCCTCGCGGTCGTCATCGTGATCCTACTGACGATAATGAACCTGCGTGGGGTGCGCGAGTCCGGCACGGCGTTCGCCATCCCGACCTACGGCTTCGTGCTCGGCATCTTCGTAATGATCGTCACCGGGCTGGTCCAGGCGGCCGTTGGTCATCCGCCGCGGGCCGAGAGCGCCGGATACCAGGTGGTCGCCGAACACGACTACGCGGGATTCGCCCTGGTGTTCCTGGTGCTGCGGGCGTTCGCCTCGGGATGCACGGCGCTCACCGGGGTCGAGGCGATCAGCAACGGGGTGCCCGCGTTCCGGAAGCCCAAGAGCCGCAACGCCGCGACCACCCTGCTGATGCTGGGGTTCATCGCAGTCACGATGTTCGGCGGCGTCACCGCGCTGGCTCTGATCTCCGACGTGCATGTCGCCGAGCACACCGGGGACCTGATCGGCGCCAGTGGTGAGCAGCCGACCGTGATCGCCCAGGTCGCCGCCGCCGTCTTCGGGGACGGATCGCCCGGCTTCGGCTACATCGCCGTCGTCACGGCTCTCATCCTGATGCTGGCGGCGAACACCGCCTTCAACGGCTTCCCGGTGCTGGGTTCGATCCTTGCCCGCGACGGCTACCTGCCGCGTCAGCTATACACCCGCGGCGACCGACTGGCCTACTCCAACGGGATCGTGCTGCTCGCCGGCTTCGCGATCCTGCTGATCGTCGTGTTCGACGCGCAGGTCACCGCCCTGATCCAGCTCTACATCCTCGGGGTCTTCATCTCGTTCACCCTCAGCCAGACCGGGATGGTGCGGCACTGGGCGCGCATCCTGCGCTCGGACGACCCGGCTGCGTCCGATCCGGCCGCCCGTCGGCGGATCCGCCGGTCTCAGGCGATCAACTTCTTCGGCGCCTGTCTCACCGGCACCGTGCTGATCCTCGTGCTGGTCACGAAGTTCACCCACGGTGCCTGGATCGTCTGTCTGGCTATCCCGATCATCTTTCTCGGGATGCGGGGGATCAGGGCTCACTACGACCGGGTCGCGGTCGAACTCACCCCGGAACCCGGGCCGCCGACCCTGCCCTCCCGGATCCACGCCGTCGTCCTCGTCAGTAAGATCCATGCCCCGACGCTGCGGGCCCTGGCCTACGCCAAGGCGTCGCGGCCGCACAGCCTCGTCGCGGTCACGGTCGCCGTCGACCAGGCGGAGGCCGATCGGCTCCGCAAGGCGTGGGCGGAGCGGGGGATCACCGTCGATCTCGTGGTGCTGGCCTCCCCCTACCGGGAGGTGACCCGCCCGGTGCTGGACTATGTTGCCCGGATCAGGCGGGAGAGCCCACGGGACGTCGTCGCCGTCTACGTCCCCGAGTACGTCGTCGGTCACTGGTGGGAGCATCTCCTGCACAATCAGAGCGCGCTGCGGCTCAAGGCCCGGCTTCTCTTCCAGCCCGGCGTCATGGTCACCAGCGTGCCCTGGCAGCTCGCCTCGTCCAGGCTGGCCGAGCAGCGGCTCGAGCGGACCGGGGCGGGCGCGGTGCGACAGGGCCGGGCCACGCTTCCCGGCCCGTCGGAGCGGAAGCGGTGAGTCGACAGCGCCGGCCCGCGCGATCGCGCGTCTCCGGGCACACCGCACGGCAGGCCCGCGCCCCGGGGATCGCGGTCGGCTCGCTGCTCGACCTCGACGTTGGGCCGGTGGCCCACGGCGGCTTCTGCGTCGCCCGCTCGGGCGGTCGGGTGGTGTTCGTCCGCCATGCCCTGCCCGGCGAACGGGTCCGTGCCCGAGTTACCGACGCCTCCCACGAGCGGTACTGGCGGGCGGACGTGGTCGCCGTCCTGACGCCCTCGCCGGACCGAGTGGTCGCGCCCTGCCCGCACGCCGGCCCAGGGTTGTGCGGGGGGTGCGACTGGCAGCATGCCGGCCTCGCGGCGCAGCGGCGCGGCAAGGCCGAGGTCGTGGCCGACGCCCTTCGGCGGTTCGGTGGCCTCGACGCCCGGGTCAGCCTCGCGCACGCCGGGTCCGGCCTCGGGACGGCGGCCGAGGCCGGACCCGGCGCCGAGCCGGCGCTGGAGGTGCTGGTCGAGGCGGTGCCCGTCAGCGGCCCGGAGCGGCTGACCGGATCCGACCGGTCCGGTGGCGTCGACGACGGACTGGCGTGGCGGACTCGGATGCGCTTCGCGGTGACGGCCGGCGGCGAGGTCGGGCTGCGGGCGAGCCGCTCGCACGAGGTGGTGGCGACGCCGGACTGCCGCATTGCCCACCCCCTCGTCCTCGCGGCGCTCGCCGGCCGGCGGTTCCCCGGGGCCGACGCCGTCGAGGTCGCGGCCAGCCCGGCGACCGGGCAGGTGGCCGTGGCGGTGCATCCCGCCGGCGCCGGGACGGTCGTCGACGACGGGCGCGCCGGGACCGGCGAGGACCCTGGGGAGGTCGGAGTCCCCAGGGAGGTCGTCGAGGTGGTGGGGGAGCGGAGGTTCCGGCTCGGGCCGGAGGTGTTCTGGCAGGTCCATCCGGCGGCTCCCGGCGTGCTGGTGGACGCGGTCCGCGGGGCCCTGCGTCCCCGAGCCGGGGAGACCGCGCTCGACCTGTATGCCGGGACGGGCCTGTTCGCGGCGTTCCTCGCGGAGGATGTCGGCGCCGCTGGCCGCGTCATCGCACTGGAGTCCGACGCCGCGTCGGTCGCGGCCGCGGCGAACAACCTCGCCGATCTGCCATGGGTCTCGCTGCGGGCGTTGCGGGTGACACCGGCTACCATCCGCGGGGTGCTCGGTACGGGCGGGCCGGCCGGCCGGGTCGATCTCGCGGTGCTCGACCCGCCGCGCACCGGGGCGGGCCCGGCGGTGGTGGCCGCGCTGCTCGCCCATTGCCCCCGCGCGGTCGCCTACGTCGCCTGCGATCCCGTCGCATTGGGTCGGGACCTCGCCGCCGCGGCAGCCGTGGGCTACGACCTTGTCGCGTTGCGCGTCTTCGACCTGTTCCCGATGACCGCCCACGTCGAGTGTGTGGCACTGCTCGAGCCGCGAGGCGCGGACCGGAGTCCGAACCTGGTGTGATTGCGCCGGTACCAGAAGTGTCGCCGGAACGGCGTGGACTCCACTTCCGGCCGCTTCTGGCACGACCTGGTCGTCCTGGCGTGTCGCCCGCGCGCCACGCCGACAGAGTGTGTGCATCCGCGTACTCGGATCCGGACCAATAGTGGACAACCGGGGAGGTGGATTCTACCGCGATCAGGCCTATTGCCTGAAGCTCTACGAGGAACTCACATGTCGGGTGCCCGTCTGCAAGGGACCAGGCGGGCTGCGTAGACTTTGCCGGACCCGGACCGATCCCCTTTCGGGAGAGGGAGTTCACGCCGTGTCGCTTCTGTCCACGATCAGTAGTCCGCAGGACGTCAAGCGCCTTGACCACGAGGAGCTCGGCACCCTGGCGGCCGAGATCCGTGATTTCCTCATTCACGCAGTCGCGCGTACGGGAGGTCACCTCGGGCCGAATCTGGGGGCTGTCGAGCTGACGTTGGCAATACATCGTGTGTTTGATTCGCCATTCGACCGCATCCTTTGGGACACCGGCCATCAGTCCTATGTGCACAAGATTCTGACCGGCCGGGCGGACGATTTCTCTGGGCTGCGCCAGCGGGGTGGCCTTTCCGGCTACCCCAGCCGGGCCGAGTCCGAGCACGACATCATCGAGAACTCGCACGCCTCGACCGCCCTGTCCTACGCCGACGGGCTGTCGCGTGCCTACGCGCTGCGTGGTGAGGACCGGGCCGTCGTCGCCGTCGTCGGTGACGGTGCCCTGACCGGCGGGATGTGCTGGGAGGCGCTGAACAACATCGCCGCCGACGACCGGCCCGTCGTCATCGTCGTCAACGACAACGGCCGGTCCTACGCACCGACGATCGGCGGCCTCGCCGACCACCTCGCCGCGCTGCGGCTGGCGCCCGAGTACGAGCAGGTCCTCGACGTCGTCAAGCAGGTCCTCGGCCGCACCCCGCTGGTCGGCCCCCCGCTGTTCGACGCGCTGCACGGCATCAAGAAGGGCATCAAGGACGTCGTCCAGCCGCAGGGCATGTTCGAGGACCTCGGCCTGAAGTACGTCGGCCCGGTCGACGGCCACGACGTCGTCGCGGTCGAGTCGGCCCTGCGCCGGGCTCGGGACTTCGGCGGGCCCGTCATCGTCCACTGCGTGACCCGCAAGGGCTTCGGCTACCCGCCGGCGGAGCAGGACGACGCCGACAACTTCCACGGCGTCGGCATCATCGACCCGGCGACCGGTAAGCCGGTGTCGACGTCGAAGACCATCAGCTGGACGAGCATCTTCTCGGGCGAGATCGTGCAGATCGGTTCCGAGCGGCCCGACGTCGTCACGCTGACCGCCGCGATGCTCCAGCCGGTCGGTCTCGGCGCCTTCGCCAAGGCCTACCCGGACCGGGTGTTCGACGTCGGTATCGCCGAGCAGCACGCCGTCACCTCGGCCGCCGGGCTCGCGATGGGTGGGCTCAAGCCCGTCGTGTGTCTCTACGCCACGTTCCTCAACCGCGCGTTCGACCAGGTCCTGATGGACGTCGCCCTGCACCGCCAGCCCGTGACGTTCGTGCTCGACCGGGCCGGTATCACCGGGGAGGACGGGGCGTCGCACAACGGCATGTGGGACCTGTCGTTCCTGCAGGTTGTCCCGGGGCTCGCGATCGCCGCCCCGCGGGACGCGCCGACCCTGCGGGCGGAACTGCGCGAGGCCGTGGGTAACACCGACGGCCCGACCGTCGTGCGCTTCCCCAAGGGCAAGGTCGCCGCGGACGTGCCGGCGATTGACACGGTCGGCGGGGTGGACGTGCTCTACCGTTCGCCGAAGGTGGCCCAGCGCCGCGAGGTGCTGCTGGTCTCCATCGGCGCGATGGCCGCGACCTGCCTGGAGATCGCGGAGCGGGTCGCGAGCCAGGGCATCGGCATCACCGTCGTCGACCCGCGGTGGGTCAAGCCACTGGACCCGGCACTGATCGATCTTGCCCGCGCCCACGACCTCGTCGTCACCGTCGAGGACAACGGCCGGGTCGGCGGGGTCGGGGCTGCGCTGGCCCAGTTGCTGCGCGACGCCGACGTCGACGTGCCCCTGCGGGACTTCGGCATCGCCCAGCGCTTCCTCGACCACGGCAAGCGGGACGAGGTCATGGCCGAGGTCGGGCTTGCCCCGCAGGACCTCGCCCGCAAGGTCGTCGAGGCCGTCGCGAAGCGCCAGCCGGCGATCGAGGACGACCCGGCCTCGCCCGGCGAAGCGGCCCCGGCGGGCGAGCGGGCCGGCGAGGCCATCGGCGACCAGCGCTGATCCCCGGCGCCCTGACCCCGGCGTCCTGACTCGGGCGCTCTGACCCCGAACGCACCCGGGTATCGCCCGGTCATCGGGGTTCGGCGGGCGAGGACCCGCCACCGTGTCGGGATCCGCCATCGTGTCGGGGCCCGGCACGATGGCGGCCCGACCGCCGTCCTAGGCTGACCAGGTGGGTGAGCACACCGTGTCGGCGCGCCGGGGCGCCGCCTCCCGCCGCCGGGCTGGGCGCGGCCCACGCTGGTGGGCCATGCGTGGTGCGCTCTTGGTGGCCCTCGGGTTGCTGGTTCTCGCCCTGGTCAGCCAGTGGAACGAGGTCGAGGAGTCCGTCCGCTCGCTCACCGTGGGCGGCGTGGTGGCCTCGGGTGTGGTCACCGTGCTTGCCGTCGGTACCACCGTGCTGTCCTGGCGGGCGTTGCTGGGAGGGCTGGGTGCCGCGCTTCCCCTGCGGGCCGCCGTGCGGATCTTCTTCCTCGGGCAGATCGGCAAGTACATCCCGGGCAGCGTGTGGCCGGTGCTCGCGCAGATGGAGCTCTCCCGCGACCACGGCGTCTCCCGGTCGAAGGCGGCTTCGGCGAGCCTGGTCGTATTGGCGCTCGCGGTGCCGAGCGGGGGGCTCGCCGCGGCGGTCACCCTGCCGTTCGTCTCTGCGCAGGCGCTCGCCGACTACTGGTGGGCGCTGGCGGTCGTGCCCGTCTTCGTCGTCGTGCTCTGCCCGCCGGTGCTGTCCCGCCTGTTGGCGCTGGCGTTCCGGCTGCTGCGCCGCCCACCGTTGACCGAACCGCTGCCCCCGCGGGCCGTCGCCGCCGGAGCCGGCTGGTTGCTGCTCAGCTTCTGCTGCTACGGGGTGGCGACCTGGCTGCTCGTCCGGGATCTGCATCCGGCGGTCGGCGGCGGCCGGCTGTTGCTGCTCTCCCTCGGGGCCTACGCCCTGGCCTGGACCGCCGGATTCCTGGTACTGGTGCTGCCCGCCGGGGCGGGGGTGCGGGAGGCGGTACTGGTACTGGCGCTGGCCCCGGCGGTCGCCAGTGGGCCGGCGACCCTGGTCGCGCTGGTGGCGCGGCTTCTCGCCACGATCGCCGACCTGGTCTGGGCGCTCGTCGGTGTCGCCCTGCGGCAGCGGGGTGCTCGGCTGTCGTGTACTGATGATGTGGTGCAGGAGCGAATGTGAGGAAGTGGGAGGAGGGTGGGGGTGCACCATGACCCGCAACGGCCACCCTGGTGGGCCCCCGCCGCCACCCGTCCCGCCGACCTCGTGGGGCGGCCCCGGGTGGCCGGGCGGGCCGCCGGCGCCCCGCCGTAGCCGGGCCCGGTGGCTGATTCCGCTCGTCCTCGTGCTCGCCCTCCTGGCCGGCGCGGGCGGGACAGGCCTGTTCCTGTTCTTCCGCTCCGCCAACGGCACTGCCGACGCCGTCCGCGCCTACCTGACGGAGGTCAGCGACTCGCGCTACGAGGCCGCTTACGCCCGCCTCTGCCCATCGGTCCAGGAACGCCGCCCGGCGTCCGAGTTCGCCATCATCATGCGGGCTCTGGACGATGTCCAGGGCGGTATCGCCTCGTTCGCCGTGCGGGGAGTGCAGATCCACCGGTCCGTGGGTTTCCCGACGGTCCGGGAGGTTCAGGTCGACGTCCGGCGCGGCAGCGCCTCGGCGAGTCACGAGACGTACCAGGTGGGCAAGGAATCCGGAAGCTACTGCCTGCTGGCGCCCGGCGCCCCGTTCTCCTTGGACCCGTCGCTGCCCCCGGATCTTCAGCCGCCGGGCCCGTTCGGTGATTTCCCCGGCAATGGCCGGCGTGGCGGTAGCGACGACGAGCCGCCGGTCCGCACGGCCTGACCCTCTTCGCCAGCCTGAGGTGAGACACCCATATGCTGAGTGCCGGTATTTCGGATTGGGTCAGCGCAGGGTGGCGACGCCTGGCGGGGTGAAGCGTTGCCCGGTGACGGCCTCGCTGATGCCGGTACGGTCCAGGTAGGGCGTGATGCCGCCGAGGTGGAACGGCCAGCCGGCGCCGAGGATCATGCACAGGTCGATGTCGGCGGCCTCCGTGACGATCTTCTCGGTCAGCATCAGGTGGATCTCCTCGGCGAGCGCCCGCAACGCCGCCTCGCGTACCTCGTCCCCGGTCAGCGGGGTGGCGGCCGGGGGCGGCGTGGAGATGAGCGCGGCGGCGTCCGGGTCGACGGTCTGGACGCCGTCCGGGCCCGTGGTGTAGACGCCGCTCCGGCCCGCCTCGACCAGCCGGGCGAGAGCCGCCGGCCGCCGGAACCGGTCCGGGAATGCCGCGTGCAGCGTCTCCGCGACATGCAGGGCGACCGGCGGCCCGACGAGGGCGAGCAGGGTCATCGGGGACATCGGCAGCCCCAGCGGATCGAGGGCGTGGTCGGCCTCCTCGAGCGGCGTACCGCCCTCCGTCGCGCCGAGCACCTCCCCGAGGAACCGGGTCAGCAGCCGGTTGACGACGAACGCCGGGGCATCGGCGACCAGGACCGCGTTCTTCTTCAGGTTCTTCGCCACGGCCAGCGTCGTCGCGATGGTGGCGTCGTCGCTGCGGGCAGCGCGGACCACCTCGACCAGGGGGAGGATCGACACCGGATTGAAGAAGTGCAGCCCGGCGACCCGTTCGGGATGATCGAGCCCAGCGGCCATCTCGGTGACCGACAGCGCCGAGGTGTTCGTCAGGAGCACGGCCGTGGGCGCTACGACGGCTTCGAGCTCCGCGAGCACGGTCCGCTTGACGGCCAGGTCCTCGAAGACCGCCTCGATGACGAGGTCCACGTCCGCGAAGGCGTCCTTGGTCAGGGATCCGGTGACGTTCGCCTTGTAGCGGTTCGCCTGGTCGGGGGTGATGCGGTGGCGCAGCAGGAGGTTGTCGATCTCCTGGTGGACCCCCGCGACCCCGGTGTCGAGCCGGGCCTGGTCGATGTCGGTGAGCACCACCGGCACCTCGAGCCGGTGCGCGAACACGAGGGCGAGCTGGCTTGCCATGAGGCCGGCGCCGACCACCCCGACCTTCGTCACGGGCCGGGCCAGCGCCGGGTCCGGCCCGCCCACCGGCCGCTTCGCCCGCTTCTGCACGAGGTCGAAGGAGTACAGGCTGGCGGCGAGCTCGTCGCTGACGGACAGATCGGCGAGGGCCTCGGTCTCGGCCGCGTACCCGGTGGCGCGGTCGGCGGTCTCGGCGAGCGCGAGGAGGTCCAACGCCCGGTAGGCGGCCGGCGCGGCCCCGTGCAGCTTCGCGTCGGCGAGCGCCCGGCCCCGTGCGATCGCCTCCGCCCAGGCC
>NZ_CDWTNB010000023.1:0-34448 GCF_977947065.1 Frankia sp. CgJB1 | reverse complement strand
GAGCGTCACCGGGTCCCGGCGGCGGACGCCCGGCGCATTCCGGAATCATTGTGGTGATGTTGTGTGGTGGGGTCGGGGTAGCTTGTGTGGTGTTCCGCCGCGGTTACCGGCGCGTAAAGGGGTGATTCGATCGTGGAGGGCGAGCGGCACCGGGACGATCCGGGCGGAGCCGGCGCGGCAACGGGACGGCGCTGGGGCGGTGTGGCGCCGGCCGCGGGAACCTCGCGGCCCACTCGTTCGTCCCGCAGGGCACAGTACTCCGGCCACGTGGCCTTCGCGGGCGGAGAGTCACTGTGGCGTTCACGCCGCGCAGTAGGCTGCCGGCGCCCGGATGCCGGGGACACCCGGGGCGCACCTTGCCCCGGGTCGACGGCTTCCGCGGGGGGCCGCCTGAGCGGCCTCCGAGACATCTGAACAGCGGCAACATCTGAACAGCGGCCCTTTCGAACAACGCACAGCAGGAGGAGAGCAGTGGGAGTCAGCCTCAGCAAGGGCGGCAACGTGTCGCTGACCAAGGAGGCGCCCGGACTCACCAACATCCTGGTCGGACTCGGCTGGGACGTTCGGAGCACAACCGGCGCGGACTTCGACCTGGACGCGAGCGCCATCGCGTGCCGGGCCGACGGCAAGGTCGCGTCGGACGGGCACTTCGTCTTCTTCAACAACCTCAAGAGTCCCGACGGCGCGATCGAGCACCAGGGCGACAACCTGACCGGCGAGGGTGAGGGCGACGACGAGGCCATCATGGTGAACCTCACGACCCTGCCATCGGAGATTGACAAGATTGTCTTCCCGGTCTCGATCTATGACGCGGACTCGCGGCAGCAGAGCTTCGGCCAGGTCCGCAACGCCTTCATCCGGATCGTCAACGGCGCCGGCGGCAGCGAGATCGCCCGCTACGACCTCACCGAGGACGCCTCCACCGAGACGGCTATGGTGTTCGGCGAGGTTTACCGGCACGGCGCGGACTGGAAGTTCCGAGCCGTCGGACAGGGCTACGCCTCGGGTCTGACCGGGATCGCGCGCGACTTCGGCGTCAACGTCTGAACCCCGGGTGCGCGGTCGGGCTCGGTCAGGCGACCGGGCCCGACCTGCCGGCGGGTCTGACCGGGCCGGTGGGTCCGGACGGTCGGTCCGGTAATGACCGGATGCTAGGGATCCGGCCGTGTGTGGGTGACATGTACAGATAAAGCGATACACATCGGGTGTAGCATTTTTGTCAGGTCGCACCCACCAGACGAGCAGTTACGATGCCGACGACCGCCGCACCGGGCCAGTAGGCCGCGGACGATGCGGTCTCCGGTGATGCTTGAGCGATGCGGGATCCGACGGACCGCGGATCCGCCCGCGCGGCGCGGCCGGGATCTGGCGACCGGTCCGGGAGGGTGTTGGTAGGCGTGCACGCCTTGCGGGTCTTCGGATGGTCCTTGGCGATCACTGTTATCGGGGTGGCCGCGGCGGGGGTGATCGGTGGCCCCCGGGCCGCGGCGCTTGTCGCGATTCTCGCGGTGCTCGAGATCAGTTTGTCCTTCGACAACGCCGTCATCAACGCGACGATCCTTGGCCGGATGAGCCAGTTCTGGCAGAAGATCTTCCTGACGTTCGGCATCCTGATCGCGGTGTTCGGCATGCGTCTGGTCTTCCCGATCGCCATCGTGGCGCTGACCGCGCATCTCGGTCCGGTCGAGGTCTTCGACCTGGCGCTGAACGACAGTGCCCGGTACGCGGAGAAACTGGATGACGCGCATCCGGCCATCGCCGCGTTCGGCGGGATCTTCCTATTCATGCTGTTCCTGGACTTCTTGTTCGACCCCGAACGGGAGATCCAGTGGATCAAGAAGCTGGAGGAGCCGCTGCGCAGGGCGGGCCAGCTCGATGTGGTTCCGATCGTGCTCGGGCTCATCGCCCTGCTGGTGGTCGGCCAGGCCTTCGCCGGCGGCCACCAGCAGCAGGTGCTGCTCTCCGGGCTGGCGGGGCTCGCGACCTATCTGGGCGTGCGGGGACTCGGCGAGTTCTTCGAGGCCCGCGGTGTGGGCGCCGATGCCGACGACTCCGGCTCCGCGGCCGAGTCGGCCGGCTTGGCCCCGGCCCGGTTGAACGGCACCGCCGGCCCGCCGAAGTTGGTGCTCGCCACCGGCAAGGCCGCCGCGTTCCTCTTCCTCTACCTCGAGGTCATCGACGCGTCGTTCTCATTCGATGGGGTCGTCGGTGCCTTCGCGATCTCCCAGAATATCTTCATCATCGCGGCCGGCCTCGGGATTGGCGCGATGTACATCCGGTCCCTGACCGTCTACCTGGTCCAGCGGGGCACCCTCGGCGAATACATCTACCTCGAGCACGGTGCCCACTATGCGATCGGGGCGCTGGCCGTCATCCTGGGCATCTCGATCGAGACCGAGGTTCCGGAGATCGTCACCGGTATCACCGGGGTGGCTTTCATCGGTCTGTCGCTGCTGTCCTCCATCCGCCACCGGTCCGCCGAGCGCGGTTCGGCGGGTGCCGGGTCCGTCCCGGGCGAGGGCGAGGGCGGCCCGGGGCAGCCACGGGAGGTCGTCGGCGCCCCGCTGTAGCGCCGGGCGGTGACAGCTGCCCGGCGCAACCGGGCCCGGGCGGCCGGTCTGGAGAGCACCGCCGCGGATGTGACATCGTCTGTGACATCGTCGGGTACCGGCGTCCGATCCTGCCAGGCGATGATTATCTGATCATGGATGACACCCAGCTACCGCGAGGGAGCGGACCATGGGCATCGACTACAGCAAACGTCCCGCCACCCCGGCGGCCGGTTCCGGCTTGGTCTCACTGAGCAAGGTGACACTGACGAAATCCGCGCCGACCGTCTCGCTGAGCAAGCAGGGCGGTGGCGGGCGGCTGCACGTGAACCTCAACTGGAACCAGCAGTCGGGCGGCGGCCAGCAGAAGGGCGGCTTCCTCAAGCGGGTGCTGGGCGCCGCGGGCGGCGGCATTGATCTCGACCTCGCCGCGTTGTTCGAACTCTCCGACGGCCGTGCGGGTGTGGTCCAGGCCTTGGGCGATGCGTTCGGCTCCTTCACGGACCCCCCCTTCATCAACCTCGACGCGGACGACCGCACGGGCGCCGCGGTCGGTGGCGAGAACCTGTACGTGAACCTCGCCGCCATCTCCCAGATCCGCCGCATCCTCGTGTTTGCCTTCATCTACGAGGGGGTGGCCTCGTTCGACCAGGCCGACGCGGTGGTCACCCTGACTCCGGCGCAGGGTGCCCCGATCGAGGTCCGGCTGGACGAGCGGGCCGGCGGCGTCCGGATGTGCGCCGTTGCCCTGCTGACCAATACCGGCAACGACTTCAAGGTCAGCCGGGAGGTCCGCTACGTCAGCGGTCACCGCGAGCTTGACGAGGCCTACGGCTGGGGCCTGAACTGGACCGCTGGCCGCAAATGACGCCGGTAGCCGGCGATGAGCCATCCGGTCCCGCCGCCCGTCGGCGAGGAGGATCGATACTCGATGTTCCAGCCACGTCGCGAGCCCTCACCCGAGCGGACGCGCGCCGACCGCGCGAGCTCCGACCAACGGGCCCACCCCGGGCACCGATCTCATCCTGATCGTGACCCGGCTTCCGGGCAAGGCCGGGAGCGGCCCGGGCGATACTCCGCCGATGATCGCGGCGGGCCGGTGCCTGGCGCCGAGCCGGGCCAGGCCGACCCGGCATACGCCGATCCTTCGCGAGCGGCCGGCTGGGAGCAGGGCCGGAGACGGCAGGTTCCGGTGGACGCCTATCCGCCGGGGGAGGACCGGTTCCCGGCACGGAACGCCTCGGCATGGTCCCCCTCGCCGCCGAGCCACGGCGGGTCGAGTGGCTACGGGGACCATGCCGGATCGGGGTATGGGGCGCGGGATGAGTTTCCCGGCGCAACCGACCCGTTTCCCGGCGCCGGACCTTGCGCGGACGGCAGCGACTACCCTGGCGACGGTTCCTACGCCCCCGACGGTTCCCGGCAGGAGTACCTCGAGAACGGTGATCTCCGGGACGGCGGTTCCGAGGGCGGGGACCTCGGGGCGGCTGGCCCCGAGGAGGCCGGGCCTGAGGAGGTCTGGCCCGGCGGGCCGGAGCCGGCCGTGGCATCCGAGCACGCCGGACCGGCGACGCCGACACGGTCCCCGACAGGCCCGGATCAACGGGATGGGGAGCGTGGCCCGGCCGGCCACGGCGGCACCGCGGCTCAGGATGATCAAGTTTCTCAGGGCGGCCCGGCGGATCAGGCCTGCCCCGCGGGCAGCCCGGGCCCTGACGGCGGCGGGACGGATCTGGTGGGTTCGATCGGTGCTGTCCAGGCGGTGGCGCTGGAACGCCTCGCGAGCCGCGTCGACGAATTGGCCCGGCTACGGCGGCATGATACCCAACCCGTGGACCGATTGCACACTGAGAATGCCCGGCTACGTAGTGGTGAACTTACCGAAGCCATGGCCCCCCTTCTGCGGGGGTTGATTCGACTTCATGATCAAATGGATACCCTGGGGGCCGACGATCCGCAGAGTGTCGCCGGCATCCTGCGTAAGCAGCTGCTCCAGGTGCTCGATGTCGCTGTGGACGTCCGCCCGTATACAGCGGTGCCGGGCGGGACCTTCGACCCGGCGCGGCACCTGGGGGTGCGTTGGGTGCTGACGGACGACCCGGGACGGGACGGGACGATCGCTCGTACTGTTCGTCCGGGCTTCGTCCGCGGCGAGACCACGGTCGTCCGACCGGCGGAGACCGAGGTCTACCGATCGCGCTGAGCCGCGGAGGGCGGGCACCGCGGCGAACGCTACGAGGCTTGTGAAGGGAAGAATTAGACGGTGGCAGGCACCAAGGTGTTCGGGATCGACCTGGGCACGACCTACTCCTGCATCGCCCAGGTCGACGAGTACGGCCGACCGGAAGTGATCCGCAACATCGAGTCCCAGCCGACGACGCCTTCGGTCGTCCTGTTCGACACTGGGGCGGAGGGCCCAACCTCTTTCGTGGTGGGAACCCAGGCCAAACGCCAGACTCGCATCCGTCCCGACGACGTCGCCCGGCTGGTCAAGCGGCACATGGGCGCGTCGGACTGGCGGTTCGTGGCGCATGACGCGGAGTACAGCGCCTCCGCGGTGTCGAGCCTGGTGCTCAAGGCGCTCGCCGCGGACGCCGAACGCGCGACCAGTGTCCCGGTCACCGATGTAGTGATCACCGTGCCCGCGTACTTCGGTGACGAGGAGCGCAAGGCGACGAAGCTGGCCGGCGAGCTCGCCGACCTCAACGTGGTCGACATCATCAACGAGCCGACCGCCGCCGCCTTCGCTTACGGATTCGGCCAGGACGGGGCCGAGGAGTCGACCGTGCTGGTCTACGACCTCGGCGGTGGCACGTTCGACACCACGGTTATCAGGCTGAGCGAGGGCGCGATCACCGTGGTCGCCACGGATGGCGACCACGAGCTGGGCGGTGCGGACTGGGACAATGAACTCGTCCGCTACCTGGCGCAGAAGTTCACCGAGGCGCAGCCCGACGCGGGCGACCCGCTCGACGACGTCTATGACGAGCAGGAGCTGCTGGCCGCGGCCGAGGACGCGAAGCTGGCGTTGTCCGGCCGGGACAGCGTCGACGTGCTGGTCGTGCACAACGGCAGACGCACAAGCGTGCCGGTGATCCGGACCGTCTTCGAGGAGATCACCGGCCCGCTGCTGCGGCGCACTTTCGACCTGACCGGCTCGGTGCTAGCGCGGGCCCGAGAGAAAGGCGTCGAGAAGATCGATTTGTGCCTGCTGGTGGGGGGCATGAGCAAGACACCGGCGGTGGCCCGCCGGCTGCAGGAGTCCTTCGGGCTCACCTCCCGGCTTGCCGATCCCGATCTTGCCGTCGCCAAGGGCGCCGCGGTGTACGGGCAGAAGAAGGCGCTGGAGCGGGAGGTCCACGCGGACCTGGTCGCCAGCGGGCATCTACGTCCCGACCAGGAACTCGCCGCAGCTGACGCCGTGGACGTGGAGAAGGCGGCCGCCGCCAGCGCCGAGGAGGCGGGACTCGCGACCGCCTCCGTGGTTGATCTCGTCCGCACGAAGGTGACGAATGTCACGTCGCGTGGCTTCGGGATCTTCGCCGAGGATCGGGGCACACCGGTCGCGGCCTTCCTCGCCCACCAGAACGACCCGCTGCCTATCGCCGTCACCCGGACCTTCTACACCGTCGTCGACGATCAGGCCGAGGTGGACATCCGGGTCTTCGAGCAGGGCACCACCGCCGAGTTCACGGCGATCGACGACAACAAGGTGATCGTCGCCGGCTCCATCAGCGGGATTCCGCCTGGCCACCCGTTGGGCACCCCCGTTGAGGTGACCTTCACGATGGGCGGGGACCAGACGATCCAGGTCACCGCCTCGCACGAGGGCGCGGCCACCCCCCTGGTGCTCGAGGTGCGCGCCGGGGTCGGCTCGGAGGGGATGCGGGCCGTCGAGTCGGCGAAGGTCAGCCTGCTCAAGCAGCGGGACTGAGACCCCGCGGCGGATCGGGCCCCGGCGGATCGGCGCCGGTGCCCGAGGGGGCCGTTCGGCCTCCCCGACGAGTGTTCCCGCACGAGTGTTCCGGCCCGCGGCGGCCGACGCCGGAGTGGATAGGGTTCAGCCTGACCAGGCACCGCGTCCGGTGGAGCGCCTTCCAGGCCTCGCGGGGACGTGGGTGCGCGCAGTGCGTGCGGGCGGTGCCAACCTGGCGTCCGCGGCCCGCGCCGAGGCGCGGCTTCGTACTCTCAGGTGTGGAGTGGTCGACGGCCGCTTCACGATCGGCGCCTGACGACGGGCCGCCGGCCGATTCCCGGCGGGCATGGCGGGCGCGGTGGGCACGTGGGACGAAGGTGGATCGGTGAGCGCGGCGTTCGACGGCAGCGGCTATCGCCAGCGGGTGCTGGCGCCGCTGCGGGCCTGTGCCTCCCTGGACACCACCGACCCGTTCCTCCTCGCGGGTCTCGATCCGACGATGGCGTACACCGACTCCGACGTCGGGGCGCACCTGGTGCGGGTGCTCGCCTTCCTGCAGCGGGAACGCAACTCGGCGAAGTACGCGACCCTTGCCGCCGAGCTTGTCCGTCGGCGGGCGGAATGGGAGGAGCCGCTGCGGGACGCGGACTCCCGGGAACGGGTCCGCGCCCGGGTGCTGGTGGCCCGGCGTAGCGGTGACGCCGAGCGTCTCGCCAAGGTCGACGGCTATCTCGCCACCGTCCGGGAGCGCTTCGGCGGCATCCCGGCATCCCGGGTGGACGGCCTGCGCCGCCTCGCCGTCGCCGCCGGGGTGACGGTCGAGGAGTTCGATGCTCGTCTGAGCCGGGAGCAGATCATCATCGACGCCGTCGGCGGGGGCGTCGAACCGCTGCCGGCCGAGGTCCGCCGGCAGATCTCTGAACGGCTCGGCGAGCTGCGCGCCCTGCGCGGCGGGGACCGGGTCTCGACGGCGTCGCTGTGGGCCTTCCTGGGGCTGGCCCCGGACGCCTCACCGGAGCGGCTGCGGGCCGCGTACGCCGTGATGGTGGCGGGCAACCACCACCGTCCCCATGACCGGGAGAAGACGGTCACCGCGGACCTGCTCGCCCTCGTCTCCGCCCGGTTGATCGAGGGTGACCCCGCCGCGTACACCGTTGGGCTGATGGCGGACGCCGTGGACGAGCTGCGGCCCGCGGTCGAGGAACACGTCGTGCTCGACGGCGAGCTCACCGCGGTCGCCTTCGAGGGTCTCGTCCGGGCGGCGCTCGCGACCGGGCGCGGACTGACCGCGGCTCAGGCGAAGTCCGTCGCCCTGGAGGCGGCCCGGGAGCTCGGCGCCGCGGTGAACGTCGGCGGGGTCGTCGACTACGTGGTATGCTCGGGATGCGGCCGGCCGGAGGCGGCCGGGTCCGTGCGGCACTGCCGGCACTGCGACACCGACCTCTACACCACCTGCCCGTCCTGCGGATCGATAACCGAGGCGGCGGCGGTCGTCTACCGGCACTGCGGGCACAGCCTGCGCCAGGCCAGGGAGGCGGCCGAGGCGCTCGTCGCGGTGCGCCGCGCCCTGGAGGGCGGTCATCCCCGCCAGGCTGGCGAGATCCTCACGATCGCCCATCCGGTGCTGGCCGCCGTCGGTGGGCCGGTCGCCGGGACGGCGGAGGAACTGGGAGCCCGGGTCTCCGCCGCGCTGGGCGCCGCGGACGCCGGTTGGCGAGCCCTCGCCGAGGCCCGCGCGGCGTGCCGGGCGGATGCGGCGCTCGCCGACGCCCGCTGGCTCGCGGCACAGGCCGCCGACGTCTCCGGCCCCGACGGCCGGAAACCGGCCGAGGTACTGGCCGAGCTCATTGCCGCCCAGGCGGTGATCCGCCGGCGGGTCGAGGCGGCGCGCGCGCTACCACCCGAGGACCAGGAGGCCGCCCTCGCCGCGGTCCTCGCGACGGCGGCGGACAACCGGGAGGCGCTCGCGGCGATGGCGGCCCTGCCGCTCTCCCCGCCGTCCGACCTGACCGCGGTGCCGGGCCCCGACGGTTCGGTGCAGCTGTGGTGGCGTGCTTCGCCCTCGGTCGGGGGAGCGGTCTCCTACCGGGTGGAACGCATCGTGCCCGTGGAAGTTAGCGACGGCCAGGGGGTGGCCCCGGGGCGGAGCAGCCTCGGTACCACCCGCTCGACGGAGCTGTGCGATGCCGGCGCCCCCGCCTGGACGCCGGTGCGATACGAGGTGACCGCCCTCTGCGGTGAGCGCCGTTCCGTGCCGGTGGAGGCCGCCCCGCTCGTCTTCACCCGGGACATCACCGACCTGCGGGCCGAGCGCACCGCCGCCGGGGTCCGCCTGGACTGGAGCCTCGGCGGGGCGCTGGCCGCCGTGACAGTGGAGCGGACGGTGGCACCGCCCGCCGCGGTCAGCCAGCCGCCCCGGCGGGCGCGGGGCACCGGCGGCCTCTTCCACGACACCGATGTCGTCGTCGGCGTGACCTATCGCTACCGCGTCTTCGTCGAATACCAGGACGCGCAGGGACGCCCGGCCCGGACCCCCGGGGCCGAGGTGACGCTGGAGGTGGCCGCCCGCCCGCGGCCCGTCCATGACCTCACGGTGGTCACCGCCGCCGGGCGGACCACATTGCGCTGGACGCCGCCGCCCGGCTGGGAGGTGCGGATCTACGCGACCCCGGTGCCGGAGCCGCCGGCCGTCCCCGTCGCCACCGCCCACGCGACCAGTACCGGCCCGTGGCCCTACCCGGGGTCGGGGCCCCTGCCGATGATCGGCATCGGGCCAGAAGGCAGCGACGTGTCGCTCGCTGCCATCACCGATTCGTCACGTCTTGTGGGACTGAGCCGTTCCGGGCAGGTCAGCGAGGCGGCACAGGTCGGCGAGGTCATCTACACGCCGCTGACGGTCCATGGCGGGACGGCCGTCGTCGGCCGGGCCGTGCGTCACCTCGCCATCGAACCCGTGCGGGACCTGCGCGCCGACGATCGAGGCGACTCGATCGTGCTGTCCTTCCAGCTGCCGCCGGGGGTCACCGAGGCGCGGGTGCTCTGGCGCCGCGACCAACCGCCGACCGGACCGGATGATCCCTACGCCGCGGGCGCCAAGGTCACCAACACCAGCCTGGAGATCAAGGGCGGCTGGCATCTCGCCGCGCCGCGGGACGGGTGGGCCTACCACGTGGCCTGCTACCCGGTGTACCGGTCGGGGGGCGTGGCCCGGGTGGTCGCGGCCGGCGTCTCAGTGCTGGCGCGCCCCGCGACGCGTCCTGATCCACCCCCGATGCCGGCGGCGTCCGGGAGCAGCCCGGGAGGCTCGGCCGGCGTGGTCTCGGCCGGCGTGGTTTCGGGCCGGTCGGTGGTCGGTGCCGTCGCCGACCCGATCACGATGCAGTCGCTGGGTGGGCCGACCCAGCCCCGCACCGGGGGCTATCCGTTGCCTACGGCGACGGGTGCTGTGCCGTTGCCTACGGCCACGGGCACCTACCCGCAGCCCATGACCACCGGCCCCCTCCATCCGGTGCCGGTCCGTCCGGTGCCGGAGCACGCGCCGGAGGCGCAGACGAACCCGCCGGCGGGCCCGCCCACCGGCCCCGCGTCACCGCCGCCGGCTCCGGTCGCCCAGCCGACCGTCACCTACACCGTGAGCAGGTCCGGCTGGCGGCGGCGCACCCTACGGGTACAGGTGCACACCACCGGTCCGGCCGGAGATCTGATCCTGTTCGCGCGGCCGGGAACCGTACCGCCGCGGGTGGCCGCGGAGGCCCACGAGCTGTCTCGGCTCGCCGCTGTGGACCAGGCCGGCACCCGGACCATCGACGTCACTCTGGACGGCGCCCAGCTGCCCTGGGGAGTCCGGCTGTTGCCGGCGCTGGTGCACCCGACTGGATGGACCATCACCCAACCACCGGACGACGCATTGGTCATTCGATGATCCGGAGCGATCCCGGGTGAGTGTGCTCTCTGTGGTCCGCTCCGGCTCATTTCTTCTTGTCTTTCCGTTGATTTATGGCGGTTACCTCGGGATTTGTAGCACCAGATCTACAACATATGCGCTACTACGAAAAATATTCATGAGGGTGCTGTTCCTTGGCTGGGGTGCGCCGTTTACGATTGGTCTCATCACTCCTAGTCCCAGTACCGTCCAGGTGTGTATCGGTTACCTGGGTGGAGCACCTGTCGAATCGTTCCGGCTGCGAGGTCGGGGACGGTCGGGTTCACGGACGGGCACCTGACGGTGCCCGGTCGACTCGCCTGGTGAGGCATGGGTCGAGTCCGGTGGAGCGCTGAGCGGTTGCCGTGCGAGCGGTCCGCTCGGAGGGGACGCCCATCGTCGGTCGTGGTCCGGCCATGCTCCGCCGTCGCGTGCCGGGTGATCCGACGGGAGTATGTCACGCCAACACCGAAAGGCAGCGCGCGAGCATGGCCTCGATCATCCGCGGCCGACCCGCCCCTCCGGTCGGCCGGCCGATTCCCTCAGCCCATCGACGACCCCGCAGCGGCCGGATCCACACCCAGCGTCGGGTCCGGACCGGAGCCCGGATCGGCCTGATAGCCGTGTTCGTGGTGGGTCTCCTCCAGGCGGTCACCCCGCTGGCCCGCGCCGCGGGAAACTCACCGTCGCCGACTCCGGCCGTGTCGCCATCCGCGACGAGCGGATCCAGCCGGGCGGGGGGCGACGCGGGCAGTGGCCGCACGCAGGGCGTTCCGCTCACCACGCTGAGCCCGCAGGCGCGCAGCCGGATCACCCTCGTCCTCTTCGACCAGGACATCGTGTTCGTCGGTGGCCGCAGTTTTACCGCGGGTGATGATGTCACCGTCGTGGCGGAGACGGCCAAGCTGGGCGGCAGCGCGCTCACCCGGGCGGACGCCGACGGCCGTTTCATCCTCGGCTTCCGGGTGCCGGCGGACTTCGCGGGAACCGTCAACGTCAAGGCCACCCAGGGCACGGCCACGGCGACCGACGCCCTTGATGTGACCGGACCGGAGGCGGCCGCCCGGGCGTTCCAGGCCGCCCCGACTCTTCCCGACGAACCGGTGGTGAAGACGGCGCCCTCGACGTCGCCGTCTCCCAGGCAGCAGGGCGCGTCCGCGGGCACCTCGCCGAGCCCGGCCGTCTCGCCCGCGCCGTCCCCGTCCGCCACGTCCGCCGCCGGTTCGGCGTCCGCGTCGCCGTCCCCCGGTACGGGATCGACGGGCACCGGCGCCGGTGGGACGAGGTCGGGCCTGCCGTGGCTGTCGGGGTTCCAGTCGCATCAGCTCGCGCAGCTCGTCGAGTTCGGTGACTGGCGCGGCCGGCCGAACGACATTGTCCACGTCTACACGAGCCGCAACCAGGGTTGGGGCGGGCTGGTGGAGCCGTCCTGGCCGGTGGATCTCTTCAAGGGTTTCCAGGGCAAGCTGCTGATCAGCCAGCCGACATTCCCCAAGGGCCAGGGCAACAACGCCGCCTGCGCCCGAGGCGAGTACGACTCCGAATGGAAGAAGCTCGGCAGTTTCCTCGTGGCGCACGGCCGGGCGGACTCCATCATCCGGATCGGCTGGGAGTTTAACGGAACATTCATGTACTGGCACACGGACGCCGACCCGACGGCGTTCCGGGAGTGTTTCCGGAAGATCGCGACCGCTATCCGGTCCACCGACCCCGAAGTCAAGATCGACTGGACTTTCAACGCGCACGCCTCCCCAGTGCCCAGAGGCAACAGCCCCTGGGGCGCCTACCCCGGCGACGAGTACGTGGACTATGTCGGCATCGACCCCTACGATCACTTCCCCCCGTCGAAGGACGAGGCGACGTGGAACAAGCAGTGCGAGGACGTCAACGGCCTGTGCTACGTGATCAGGTTCGCCCGGGAGCACGGGAAGAAGGTCGGCGTCGGGGAATGGGGGGTGGCCTCCTGCAGCGGTGACGGCGGTGGCGACAATCCCTTCTACATCCAGAAGATGTTCGACACCTTCAAGGCGGCCAGCGACGTGATGGCCTACGAGGCCTACTTCAGCGACCCCACTCCCGGAAACGTCTGCTCGACCATCACGAACGGCGGTCAGAACCCGAAGGCGTCCGCCATGTACAAGAAGCTCTTCGGATTCGGCGCCAGTTAGTCGAGTTCGTGGGGGCGGGCGGCGCCTCGGCCGCCCGCTGCCGACTGGTGGCTGGCCGCTCGCGGACGCTGCGCCGCAGGTCGGCGCCCCGTAGATGGCGCCGAGATGGCCGCCGTGTGTCGGCTGGCTGTCAGTTCCCGCCGTCTGTCGTCGGAGGCCATTCGCCAGGTACCGTCACCGAGAGGCGACGTTTCACGATCTTGCCGGCTCCGGTCGGCGCGTACCGTTTCGGGATGCTCGTCGAACGACGCCCCTGCCTTTGACGAGGAGAACGCTGCTTGCGCCACTTCGCCTTTCTGGGCCCCGAGACGGTTGACGCACTGTTCCTCCGGCCGCCGGAGGACATCGCCGTGAATGATGATCGTCGTCTGCTGGCCACCGCGCTCGGCGCGACCCTCTACGCCCCGGGGACGCGCCCCCGGTTGGCGTCGGACGTGCACAGACAGACCGCGGCGGGGGTGACCTCGATGGTTCTCTGCCTGGAGGACTCCATCGCTGACACCGAGGTGGCCGCCGCCGAGGCCAACGTCGTCGCCGCGTTGCGCGCGCTCGCGGCGGAGCCCCCCTGGGCCGCGGGCGCGATACCACTGCTGTTCGTCCGGGTCCGCGCGGTCGGGCAGATCCCGCATCTTGTCGACCGGCTCGGGCCGGCCGGAGTCGGGTGTCTCGCCGGGTTCGTGCTGCCCAAGTTCGCCGAGGAGGGTGGCGAGGCGGCGATGGAGGCGGTGCTGCGGGCCTCCGAGACGGTCGGTCGCCCGCTGTGGGCCATGCCGGTGCTGGAGAGCCCGCAGGTCATCAACCGGGAGACCCGGGTGGAGGCGTTGTCGGCGGTCCGGCGGCTGGTCGACAAGCACGCCGACCAGGTGCTGGCGATCCGGCTCGGTGCGACGGACCTGTGTGGGCTGTTCGGGCTGCGCCGTGACCGCGACCTGACGATCTACGACATCGCTGTCGTCCGGGACTGCATCGCCGATATCGTGAATATCTGTGCGCGGGGCGGTGACCACGTCGTGACCGGACCGGTCTGGGAGTACTTCGCCCAGCCGGAACGCCTCTTTGTCAGCTCGCTGCGGGTGACCCCGTTCGCGCAGGCGGACCGCGTCGACGGCGGGGAGGATGCGATCCGGATGCGCAGCGAACTGGTCTCTGCCGACCTTGACCGGCTGATCCGGGAGGTCGTTCTGGACAAGGCCAACGGCCTGATCGGCAAGACGGTGATCCATCCCAGCCACGTGCCCGCCGTGCACGCGCTGTACGTCGTCCCCCAGGAGGAGTACACCGATGCCGAGACTGTCCTCGACGGGGATGCCGGCGGGGTACGGCCGAGCAGCTACGCGAACAAGATGAACGAGTTGCGTCCGCACCGGGCCTGGGCCGAGGCGGTGATCCGCCGGGCGCGCGCGTTCGGTGTCCTGCGCGAGGGTGACACCTTCGTCGAGGTGCTGGCGGCGACGCACGGTCGTCTCGGCCAGCGGAATGCCCGATGACGGCGACGGCGGGGACGGACGCCCCCACCGGCGCGCCCATCCCTCACCCGGCCGCGCCCGTGCCCGCCCACATCCCAGCGGCCGCCCCCGCAGGGATGTGGCTGTGGACCGCGCTGGGCCTCGATGTCCAGGTCACCGCGGACGTGGCGGGCCAGGGGCTGCACGCCCTGGTGGGACTCGCCCTGCGCCGCAACCCACGCCGGGCGCACCTGTTGGTCAGCCGGGTGCTCGGCAAGCATCTGCCGGTGGCCCCGGCCGAGGCGCTCGCGGCCGGGGCCGGGGTCGCCGCGCTGGTCCGGGCACTGCCCGGCTTCGAGGAGGCCGGAAAGCGGGTCGCGGACCCGCCGGTTGCGGGTTCGCTGGTGCCGGGTTCGCCGGTCGAGCAGCCCGGGGGCCCGCGGACCGGCCCGATCGTGATCGGTTACTGCGAGACCGCGACGGCGTTGGGGCACGCGGTCGCCGACGGTCTCCCGACGAGCCACTACCTGCACACCACCCGGCGGCCGCTGCCCGGTGTCACGCCGATCCTCGAGTTCGTGGAGTCCCATTCTCACGCGACCCACCACTGGCTGATGCCCGAGGACCGCGAGATCCTGCGGTGCGGCGCGCCGATCGTGCTCGTCGACGACGAGCTGTCGACCGGGCGCACCGCCCTCGGCACGATCCGGATCCTGCATGCCCACGCCCCACGCGAGCACTACGTGGTTGCCACGCTGCTCGACGCCCGTCCGCCCGCGGCCCGGGCCGCGTTCGCCGATCTCGCCGACGAGCTCGGGGTCCGGCTGGATGTCGTCGCCCCGCTTACGGCCACCGTCACCGTGCCGGCCGAGATCGCGGCCCGAGCCGCGCGGGTCCGCGCCCGGTTCGCCGGGGGCGCGGACGGTCGGGACGAGGCGCGGGCGACGGGGGCGCTGGTGGCCCACCCGGTTCGCCGGTTGGTGGCCGACTGGCCGTCCGACCTGCCTGACGGTGGCCGTCATCGCTGGTCGCAGACCGACCGCCACCGCCTCGACGAGGTCGTGCCGCCGGTCGCCGCGACGGTACTGGCCGCGCTGACCCGGCCCGCGGGTCGCACGCTCGTGCTCGGGACGGAGGAACTGATGTACACGCCGATGCGGATAGCGGACGCGCTGGCCCGGACGAGTCCGGGTGAGATCCGCTACCAGTCCACGACGCGTTCGCCGGTCCGCCCCGTCGACGTCGACGGCTACGCCATCCGCGCCGCCCTCACCTTCCCCGCGCCGGACGACCCGGGCCGGGCCAGCCACGTCTACAACGTCCGGCCCGGGATGTACGACGACATCGTGGTGGTCGTCGACTCCGTCCCGGACGTCGATTTTGAGACGGACGTCGCCCCGGGGGCGGACCGGAGCTCTCCCCGTGCGGATACCGGCCTCCACGGCATGCTTACTCAGCTACGCCGATGCGCTCCGGTCACGGTGCTGACGCTGCCCTCCTACCGGCCCTCCTACCAGCCGTCCCCTCGACCGACCGGTGCGCCGCCCGCCGCCGGACCGCTCACCGGTGCGCCCGGGGACGCCCGGTGAGCGGGATCGGCGCGGTGGATCCCGCGCTCACCGGCACCGTCGGCTCGGGTTCATACGATCCGGCGGACGTGACCTTCCTGCTGACCGACCTCAGCGCGGTCGCCTTGGAGCGGCCCACCGAGGACCGTGAGGAGGCCATGCAGGCCGGCCGGCACTACTCCGAGGACCTGCCGGTCGAGTACCAGCCTGACGCCGGTTACCTGGAGCTCTACCACCGGGCGCTGGACCGGTCGGTCCGCCGGGTCGCGCTCGCCACCGGCCTCGTGGCGGAGCTTGTACGGGTCACCAAGCCCGAGCCGGTCCTGGCCTCGATCGCCCGGGCCGGTACCCCGGTGGGGATCCTGATGCGGCGCTGGTATAGCTGGCGCCACGGGTTCGATACCCCGCACTACGCGATCTCGGTGATCAAGGATCGCGGCGTGGACCTGAACGCGATCCGCTACCTCACCTCCCGGCACAACCGGGAGGTGATCCAGTTCGTCGACGGCTGGACCGGCAAGGGGGTGATGACCCGGGTGCTGACCGACGCGGTGGCGCGGCTCGGGCTGGACGACACCCTCGCCGTACTGGCTGACCCGGCTCGGTGCGTGCCGCTCTACGGGACCCGCGACGACTTCCTCATCCCGAGCGCCTGCCTGAACTCGACGGTGAGCGGGCTGGTCAGCCGGACCGTCCTCAACGCCGAGCACATCGGTCCGGATGACTTCCACGGTGCGAAGTACTACGCCGAACTCGCGGCGCACGATCTGTCCCGGCACTTCGTCGAGACGGTGGCGGCCCACTTCCCCGAGGTGGCCGACGAGGTCGCCGAGACCTGGCCGCGGCTGTGGGCCGCCGACCGCAGTCCGACCTGGGCGGGCTGGGCGGCGGTGGAGCGCATCGCAGCCGCGTTCGACATCCCCGACG
Organism: Frankia sp. CgJB1; assembly: GCF_977947065.1. NCBI lineage: Bacteria > Bacillati > Actinomycetota > Actinomycetes > Frankiales > Frankiaceae > Frankia > Frankia sp. CgJB1. The sequence goes on along the minus strand of NZ_CDWTNB010000023.1, from coordinate 17,953 downwards.
TGGTCATGGTGAAGCCGGGGGTGGGGGAGACGACTCGGGTCCTGCTGCGCCGGGTGCCCTGGCGCATCCTCATCGCCCCCGACCGGTTCGACGAGCTGGCGCACGTGCTGGCACTGGCCGCCGACCGCGACGTCGAGGTCCAGGAGATGGCGGACCTGCCCTTCTCCTGTGTGGGGCTGGTCCGCCCGGTCGGCGCGGCACCGGTCTTCCACACCCCGAACGCGCGCTGGCGTCCGGACGTCCCGTGACGGCCGACTCGTCCGCCGCGTCCGGGCCGCGTCATCTGCTGGCCTGTGACCTGGACAAGACGCTGATCTTTTCCCGGCACTCGCTGCTGCTGGCCGACGACCGGCCCGCACCGGAGCTCGTCGAGGTCGAACGCCTCGACGGCGCGCCGATCTCGTTCGCGACGGCGCGGTCGCTGGCCCTGCTCGCCGAGTTGCACGACCTCGCCGTCCTCGTCCCGGTCACCACCCGCACCCTCGCCCAGTACGCGCGGGTCAAGCTCGGGGTCCGGCCGCGCTACGCGATCGCGGCCAACGGCGGGCACCTGCTGGTCGACGGGGTCCCCGATCCGGCCTGGGCGGCGGGCGTGGCGGCCGAGGTCGCCGCCGCCTGCGCCCCCCTGGCGGAGATGGTGGCGCTCGCCGAGCGGTCCGCCGCCGGCGGCTGGGCCCGGCTCGTGCGGGTCGCCGACGGGTTGTTCGTCTACCTCGTCGCCCACGACCGCGCTGGCATTCCCGACCTGACCGGGGAGGCCGAGACGGCGCGGGCTGCGGGCTGGGCGATGTCGCTGCAGGGGCGGAAGGTGTACTTCGTCCCGTCGGTCCTGACCAAGCAGCGCGCGGTGGCCGAGGTCGCCCGCTGTGCCGGTACCGCCCGGCTGCTGGCCGCGGGGGACTCCGTGCTTGACGTCCCGATGCTCGCGGCGGCCGACCACGCCGTCCGTCCGGCCCACGGTGAGCTGCACGAGCTGGGCTGGTCGGGCCCGAATGTCACCGTCACCGCCGCGGCCGGGGTGCTCGCGGGCGAACAGGTGCTGGCGGCGTTCGTCGCGCGGGTCCGGGCCGAGATCGCCGCCGGGAGTCGCTGAACCTCCTCGCGCGACTTCCGGGCCCGTTCAGACCGGGCCTTGGCGCCGTTCTTCTGGTGTGCCGGGCAGCGGCGGCGGCTCGGAGCCCGGCCCGAACCCAGGCGCCCAGATTTTCCGCAGCGGCCTGCCATGCGGGCACGTCCCCCGCTCTGGTACCCGCTCGACGCTGCCTGTGGCATGCAACTGGGCGCCACGGCGACGCCGGCACTTGTCGCAGGCCACCAGCGACAGCATCGGCACGACCGGCTCCGGCCCGGTCGGGCCGCAGTCGTCCGCCGGCCCCGGCTCAGGCGGATCGCTGGTCATTTTCTCTTGGTGATTTGTTTAGCCCCGCCGTACGTCGGGCACTTCTTCTCCTGCGTTCCCGAATAGCCACCATCTTCGTCTGTCTCGACCCGTTCGGCGACCACGTTCCCGGTGCCGTTGCAGGTGGGGCAGTCCGCGGTCTCCATCGGCTCGAGGTCGGCATGCCCGGCCTTCGCGCCCCGCTTGTCGTAGTTCTTCTCGGTATCGGGGTTGTTCTTGGATCCGGCGGATCCGCCTTTGCCGCCGCGTTTGACGCTGTCACGGCCGGTGGAGGCTCCACCACTGGTCGACCCTCGCTTGTTCCACGCCATGGGTTGCTCTCCGTCTACAGTCGATCCCTCCCCGCATCAACGGTAGCGGCGGAGCACCCCGGCCGGTACCAGAACAGCCGGAACTGTAACCGTGCGCCCGGTCCGGGGCTGCCCTCGCGTGTGAACGCCCCGCCAGCTCTTCATGGGAAGGGGACCGGCGGGGCGCTTTTTGCTGCCGGCCTATGGGTTCCGCGGATGCTGTCGCGACTGCGTCGATAGACCGTTGAGCATGTCTCGGACCTTTATGGGCTCCGGCACTGACTCGAGAGTCACCGTGTCCTGACCCCATCCGCGGTGGACGTGAACGGTGACGTCACCGACGCCACGTGCTCGTTGCATGAGGGTCTGGCGGACGTCGATGTCGAACAGCCATTCGAGTTCATACTGCTCGGTTGTGGTAGTGGCAATGCCTCGGGTGACGTAGAGGCGGATGTTGGTGAGCCGGTAGCGGCCTGCGGCGCGCCCACCGGAGGCCATGCCGGCGATCGTCTGGCTGGTGGCCTCCCACAGGACACGTTCATCATGGGGAGCGTGACCTCTCGGGTGCCGCTGGGGTGGCGGGTAGTCATGCCACGGCCCGGAACGCTCTTGGCGGGCAGGCGGATGTGAGCTGCCGTACGGATCGGGTGGCACCTGATGTGTCGTCACGTCTCCCCCTGTGGATATTGGGAGGACCGACGGTATTCGCCGCCTTGCCTATGAGTGGACCCGGGAGCCACCAGTTGGCTAGCCGTTGACGTGAGTGTGTGGTGCGGCGGAAGCCCCGCGATCCTGGAGGTCGCCCCGGCCCGCTGTCAGCGCCAACCTCGGGCCGATGGTCTTTGATCCAGCGTTCGACATCGGTGGCGGCCCGGATGCTGGAGCCCGATGAGAGCGCGATGATCGACCTCCGGTCTATTTCCACAGGTCGGAGCGCCCTAAATGACTTTAGGGCACCCACGACCGGTAACGCCGTCGCCCTGATATAGCGTCGGATCGCGGGCGCGGCCTGACCTCCCGCACCACCGCTGACCCCGGCCGCTCACAGTGGCCGGGCTCTTCCTTCGGCATGCTCGGACGCTAGGTGCGGGAAGGTCAGACGGTGGCCAGCCGGCGGCCGAATTCCTGCACCAGCGGCTCCGACTTCCACGCGGACAGATCGGCGGCGAGTCGGCGGGCGCGGCCGTGCACCTCCGCGTTCGGCGCATGCTTCACCACGTCGAGTGCGGCGACGACGGACGTTGCGGCAGCGTCGGGGGCTGGACGCTCGCCACGAAGGTGCCCAGATGCGACCGCCAGATGAGCAAGCGCCATCCCCTGACAGGGACGCGCAAACGACTCGGCGGCGGCCGCGCCGTAAGTGATCGCCACCGCGGCGCGGCCGGGTATCTGCGTGGCGGTCAGCGCGGTGAAAAGGTGCTCGTTGGCCTCGCCCCACACTATCCCCGGCTGGCCGCTGGCTGCGGCGCGCATCCCCTCGCGCATCGCCGCGAGGGCCTCATCGGCGCGGCTGTACAGCCCCGCAGCCGCGGCCGCTTCCGCCTCATAGGCAGCAAGGCGTGCGCGGTCCGCTGGATCGGCGATCTGTCGGCCTTGTGTGGCGATGTCGGCCGCGTTGAGCGCCAGCCCGGCGTCGAGTGCCTGCCACGACTGGATCCCGGCGACGCGGGCCTGGAGTGCTGGTTCACCGGCGGCGTTGGCGCGAACTTCGGCGATCCCAGCGAACACCCGGCCGAATTGTTCATGCCCCGCGAACGCGGCGACTGTTGACAGGCCGGCTGCGAGCGTGCCCGCCAGCAGAGTCAGCTTCGGGACGTACGCAGGATGAACCCGCCGGGACAGGATCCCCTCAACCACTGTCCATGCGTCGTACGCAGGCGGGAACAGGTCGGCTGGGTCGGCGGCGTCGCGGTCCCGTTCAAGGTCGGCGAGTGCGGTTTCCGCGTCCGCCACATCCATGATCTTGGGCTGGTGTGATTGGAGCTGCGTATCCACGTCGCCAGCGAACGCCAGCACCGCCGTCGCGCTAAGACCGCCGACGCCGAAGAGTCGCCTATCCGTTGGTCTCACCTCCCGTGTTGCGTCCACTGTCCGCCCCGGCAGCGGGGGAAGTCCACCCATACCGGGAAACGCCTTCGCCGCGACCCGCGCGAGCCGGATTTCTTCGTCCTCCCGTTTGGCTTGCACCCACAGGGTGAACAGGCCCCCGCCCGCGCGAAGAGCCTCATCCATCGCGATGATCACAGTGTCGGATGGTATGCGCCACTCCCGGCCGCCGGGCTGCCGTCCTTGGGCGGCAGCCGAGAGGGCTTGGCGGCTCACGCCGGTCTGATGTTCCAGTCCTGAGAAGGTGGCGTTCCGGCGCCTCTTGAGGGTCTCAATGTGTGCGGTGAGCTGGTCGAGAGCGGGTCGCGGCTCCGGTCCTGGTCCAGTGTGCACGGCGGGGGTCCTTTCGACCGACCGTGGGCCTGTGCGGCGATGCATTGCATGCACGTGCGTGCATTGCAGTCTGTCTCTGGTCTGGTGCGCAGTGTGTCATATCCGTACCGGCGGATGTGCCGGCCGGCACTCGGAGGACAGGGAGGATTCGTGACGCTGACGGGCTCTCCCTGCGGGTTGTTGGCTGCTGCCGCCGAAGGTGGCCATCCCCGCGCCGGATCGCCGACCAACAGCGGCGGATCGCCGGGCGGGCAGCGGGCGGCCACCTATGCCGGGAGGGGGAGCGGTCCCCGCCGCTCGCGGGCACCCTCCCCCTTCCGGACCCTGCCGGCCCGCCGGCCCGGAGCGAACTGGATTCCAGTGCAGGACGGGGCGCCGGCGAACTACTCGATCTCCGTGCTCGACGGGGCGGGAAACCCGGTCGAAACCCTGATCGGCTGGCCGACGGCCCGGCTCGCCGACGAATACGCCCGCACCCTGGCCGGGATCGCCGGCTACCGGGTGGTGCCCTGCCGTCGGGCCGGCGACCCCTGAGACCGGGGCCGTCCCTTCCCCGAGGCGGCCCCACCTGATCCCTCCCCGCCTGCACGCCCTTCGCCGGGGCACTCCGTGAGCACGGTCGCAGGCGGGGAGGCTCCAACCACCGCCACAGGGAGAGATGCATGATTGCCCGCACCGAATCGGACGGGGCGGCATGGCGCCGTCCCGTCTGCGCCCCCGGGGTTGAGTTCGGCCGAGCCGACGACATCCTGATCCGCTACGAGTACGGCGGGGAAGGCGGCACGGTCCGTCTCCCGGCCCCCATCTGGTTTCTGCTGGTGCGGGATGTCCGGGCCGGGCGGCTCGACAGTCTTGAGCCCTGGGATGACATCGTCGGCTGGACGTCGTGCGGCGCCGGCCAGGTCGCGCAGGTCGAAACGGAAGTCGTCCTGCTCTACAGACCGGACAGCCGCAGGAGATATCGATCCCCGAGGAGATATGGAAGCAGGTTGTTACCGCGATCCGGGCCCGGGCGGTTGACAACCTCGGAGAGGCTGATCGTGGAGACAGTCCCGGAACCCGCCCGCCCGCCGGTGTTGCGGTTCTCCCAGCTTTGTAAGGGCTGTTCCGGGTTCGCGGTGCGGATCGGCACCTACGCGACAGTCTACGGCTACTCGAAGAAGTTGATCTCATACTGTCCGTGGTGTGCCGGCACCGGCCGTACCACCTGGGCGCCCCCGGTCTGATCTCGAGACATCTAGACGTACCCGAGGAGATGCCATGCCGCCCACAACCATGCCCGCGCTCGACTTTGTCGCGTTGGAGATCACCGGCCGGTGTTAGCTCGCCTGCGTCCACTGCTACGCGGAGTCGGGCCCGACCGGCGGCCACGGGTCGATAGCCGTGGCCGACTGGCACGCGGTCATCGACGACGCTGTCACGCTCGGCGTGAGAATGGTGCAGTTCATCGGCGGGGAGCCGACCCTGCACCCGAACCTTCCCGACCTCGTCGACCACGCGCTCGCCGCCGGCCTGGAGGTGGAGATCTACAGCAATTTGGTCTGGGTACCCGACCGGCTGTGGCCGACGTTGATGCGCCCCGGGGTGCGGGTGGCCACCAGCTACTACGCGGCTGACTCGGCGGGTCATGACCGGATCACCGGCCGTGTCGGTTCCCACATTCTGACCCGCGCGAACATCCTTGAGGTGCTGCGCCGCGGCATCCCGCTGCGGGTTGGCGTCGTCGACACCGGCGACAGCGCCGCCGCCGACCGGGCACATTCGGAGCTGCTCGGCCTCGGCGTGCCGATCATCACCCGCGACCGGGTCCGCGAGTTCGGCCGCGCCGGAGCTGGGGCGGATCCAGCACCTGCGGAGCTGTGCGGGAACTGCGGGCATGGCCGGGCGGCGGTCCTGCCCGATGGCAGGCTTACCCCGTGCGTGATGAGCCGCGGCCTCGACGGCGGCAACGTCCGGGACACCCCGCTGGCCGATCTCCTGACCGCAGGGTGGTGGCGGGACGCGGTCGGTTCCGTTCCGCGCCGGGGAGTTGGCGTCGACGGGTGCAATCCGGATGACAGCACGCTCTGCGGGCCGGTCCACCCCGAGCCCGACCCAAACTGATGACGGCGGACTGGCGGACCCACGCCCTCGCCTTGGCCGACGTGGTCACCCATCCCGGCTCCCGCTGGTACCCGGTCGTCGCCGGCACCCCGCGGCACGAGTTCGTGCCTGCCTGGTGGACACGCGGCGGCGGGTGGACTCTGCGCCGCGGGTCGCTCGCGGACGCCTACGCCAACGATTCGTTGGTGACCCGCGTCGGCCCGCTCCATGCCGACCACGCGACAGAGGGCGATCATCCCGCAGGCCGGCCGACATCGTCGTCTACCATGCCATCCCTCGTCCTGACCATGTACCGGCACGCCCGGATGGCCGAGGGCCTGGACGTCGCTGACATCGGCACGGGTTCCGGGTACGGCGCCGCGCTGCTCGCGCGGCGCTACGGCGACCAGTACGTCACCACGTTGGACGTCGACCCGTACCTGGTCGACGTCGCCGAGCAGCGTCTCTCCGCTCTTGGCCTGCACCCCACCGCCCTGACGGTGGATGCGACCGGGCCGCTGCCCGGCACCTACGACCGGATCGTCTCCATGGTCTCCGTCCCCTACATTCCCCCGAGCTGGCTGGCCGCGCTGCGCCCCGGCGGCCGGCTGGTCACCACCATCACCGGGACCTGGATGATCCTGACCGCGACGAAGACCCCGGACGGGGTCGTCGGGCAGACCGAGACGGACTTGGCAGGGTTCATGGGCACCCGCACCGGCCCCGACTACCCCCGACCGCGGTCGATTCCGAGGCCGATTCCGGCCTGCTCGCCGAACGAGACGGGGAGCAGGTCGGAACGGGCCGCTACCCGGTCTTAGACGTGGCCAACGCCTGGGAGCTGTCCACCATGCTGTCCCTGGCGGTCCCCGGCATCTCCCACCACTACCAGCGCGAACCCGACGGCCGGCACACCGCGCTCATGGCCCACCCGGACGGGTCCTGGGCGCGAGCAACCGCGGTCGGCACCGAGCCTCCGACGGTCCACCAGGGCGGGCCGCGCCGGCTGTGGGACGCGCTCGACGCCGTCCGCGACGACTGGCTCCGCCTCGGCATGCCCCCCTTCCTCGGGGCACGCGCGAGGATCCTCGACGACGGCACGATCAAGCTCGCCTTCGGAGACTGGCGGGCAACCATCCAGGCCACCCCTGCGCCCTAGCAGGGGTCGTCGTCGGCGCAGCCATCCTCCTTCTTTTGACGTCATCCCCGGCCTGTTCCACGGCCACCGTGTTTCCCGTGCTCCGGAAAAGGGGATCGGTTAGCGTCGCCAAGGTGTCCGACACCGTGAAGACCACCGTCTCACCGGACATACCGGCATCCCCGGGCGTACCGGCGCCGACCGCCTCCGGGCTCGCGCCGGGGTGCGCGGTGCCACTGGGCGTGACCTGGGACGGGTCCGGGGTGAACATCGCTGTCGTCGCCCCCGGGGCCGAGGCGGTCGACTTCTGCCTGTTCGATGCCGACGGCCGCGAGACACGCCATCGACTTCCGGAGCGTGACGGCGGGGCGTGGCATGGCTATCTGGCCGGCGTCCGCCCCGGTCAGCGTTACGGCCTGCGGGCACACGGTCCCTACGACCCGGAGCGGGGCCAGCGGTACAACCCGGCGAAGCTGCTGGTCGACCCCTACGCCCGATTGGTAGCCGGGACGCTGCGCACGGACCCGGCGATCTACGGATTCGGTGGCGGCGACCCCTACGGCTTCGAACCGGACCCGCGGGACTCCGCACCGTTCGTGCCCCGCTGCGTCGTGACCGGGCCCGGGCGGGCGCAGCGGGGCCCCGCCGGGACCAGGGACTCCGGATTCGGGGACCTCGGGATCGGGGACCCCGGATCCGGGAGTGGCGGTTCGACGGGTCACGGCGTACATCCGGGCATACATCCGGCGGACAACCGGCCCACCATCCCCTGGTCGGACACGATCATCTACGAGGCGCACGTACGCGGGCTCACGAAACGTCACCCGGGCCTGCCGCCACGGTTACGCGGGACGTACGCCGGGCTCGGCCACCCGAGCGTCCTGGCACACCTGCGCCGGCTCGGCGTCACCGCGATCGAACTGCTGCCGGTGCACGCCTCGGTCTCCGAACCGGCCCTGCTCGAGCGCGGAAAAATCAACTACTGGGCCTACAACACCCTGACCTTCTTCGCCCCTCATGCCGGGTACGCGGCCACCGACGACCCGATCGGCGAATTCCAGGCGATGGTCGTCGCCCTGCACGCCGCCGGCATCGAGGTGATCCTCGACGTCGTCTACAACCACAGCGCCGAGGGCAGCGAGCGGGGCCCGACGCTGTCCCTGCGCGGCCTGGACAACACGACCTATTACCGGGTAGAGCCGATGGATCCCCGGCGCTACCGTGACGTGACCGGCTGCGGCAACACCCTCAACACGTCCTCACCGCACGTCGTGCGGCTGATCTGCGACTCGCTGCGGTACTGGGTGACGGAGATGGGCGTCGACGGGTTCCGGTTCGATCTCGCCACCGCGCTCGCCCGCAATCCCGACGCCTTCGACCCCGCGGCAAGCCTGCTGACCGCCATCCACGCCGACCCGATCCTCGCCACGGTGAAGCTGATCGCCGAGCCGTGGGACGTCGGCTGGGGCGGGTACCAGGTGGGGGGGTTCCCGGCCCCCTGGGCGGAGTGGAACGGGCGGTTCCGCGACACCGTGCGCGACGTGTGGAACAGGCACACCAGCGGCGTCGCCGATCTGGGCTATCGGGTGTCCGGCTCGTCGGACCTGTTCGAGCACGGCGGCCGACGCCCCTGGGCATCGATCAACTTCGTCACCGCCCACGACGGCTTTCCCCTGGCCGACCTGGTCTCCTACAACGAGAAGCACAACGAGGCCAACGGCGAGGGCAACCGGGACGGCGAGGCGGACAACCGCTCGGCGAACTACGGGGTGGAGGGCGCGACCGACGACCCGGTGATCCTGACCATCCGCTGCCGGGTGCGCCGGGGACTGATCACGACGCTGCTGCTGTCCACGGGCGTCCCGATGCTGCTCGCCGGCGACGAGTTCGGTCGCTCGCAGGGCGGCAACAACAACGCTTACTGCCAGGACAACGCGGTGTCCTGGCTCGACTGGCCGACCGACCTCGCCGGATCGGTGGACGTCGCGGAGCCGGACCACGTCTACCCCGACCCGGCCGGCCCCGACCCGGCGCTGTGCCGGCTGGTGGGCGGGTTGGCGGCACTGCGCTCCGCCGAGCCCGTGCTGCGCCGGGGGCGGTTCTTCCACGGCGGCCAGTCGGCACCCGGGCGACTCGCGGACATCACCTGGTTCCGTGCGGACGGGGCGGTGATGTCGGTGGCGGACTGGAACGCCCCGCGGGTCGCGACGCTCGTGGCCCATGTCGCCGGCAGCCCCGTCGCTGAGGATCCTGCCGGCGGGCGGGGGACGCACGATCGACCGGCCCACGGCACTGGCCTGGTGTACGTGTTCCATCCGGATCGCGGCGACACCGTCGTCACCCTGCCCGGTGCCCCCTGGGCGGCCCGCCACGACCTGCTGCTCAATACCGCCGACGACGATCTCGCCGGATTCCCGGCGACCGTCGCGGTACCGGGAACCAGCTATGCCGGCGGCGAGTCCCTGACCGTGCTGGGCCACAGCGTGCTCGTCCTACGAGCCCATCCCCCCCGCACCGCGGCTTCGCCGCGGTGCGGGGACCCCTAGGGGTTGGTAACCAGGCCCAGTTCGGTGATGCTCGCGGTGAGTGCGTGCCGGGGCAGCACCCGCACCGTGTAACCGAAGGGTCCGGTGCGCCCGAGCGGGATGGTGCCCTCGTAGCGGTGACCGCCCTCCCCTTCGCCAACCGGCTGCAGGAACAGCGTCGAAGGATCCAGGATCCGGTCGGTCTGGTCGATCCGGCCGTAGGAGGCGAGGACGCCGACGTCTTCGAGGGCCAGCTCACCGAGGTCGATCGTGGCCCGCACCACCAGCGACTGGCCCACCTGAGGGGTGTCACCGAGACCAGCGGAGTCGACGTTGAGCACGCGGACCCCGGGCCACGCGGCCTGCACCCGGCTCTTCCAGGCGGCCAGGTCCCGGGCCCCGGCGAAGCCGCCGGCGGCGGCGGCCCGGGCCGAGACACCGGCCGGCACGTAGTAGCGCTCGACATACTCCTGGACCATGCGGCTGGCCAGGACCTGGGGACCGAGAGCCGACAGGGTGTGCTTGACCATCGCGGCCCAGCGCCGGGGGATGCCGTCGCCGGGCTCCGAGTCGTAGAAGTGGGGGGCGACGGTGTTCTCCAACAGGTCGTACAAGGCGACGGACTCGATGTCATCGCGCCGGTCGGGGTCCTCGACCCCGTCCGCGGTCGGGATCGCCCAGCCGTTCTGGCCGTCGAACATCTCGTCCCACCAGCCGTCCCGGATGGACAGGTTCAGGCAGCCGTTCAGCGCGGCCTTCATCCCCGACGTGCCGCACGCCTCCAGCGGACGCAGCGGGTTGTTCAGCCAGACGTCCGATCCGGAGTACAGGAAGCGCGCCATCCCGATGTCGTAGTCGGGGAGGAAGACGATGCGCGACCGCACGGCCGGGTCGTCGGAGAACTGGACGATCTGCTGGACGAGCTGCTTGCCACCATCGTCGGCAGGGTGCGCCTTGCCGGCGATGACCATCTGGATCGGCCGCTGCGGGTGCAGCAGCAGCCGGCGCAGCCGGTCACGGTCCTGCAGCATGAGGGTCAGCCTCTTGTAGGACGGCACGCGCCGGGCGAAACCGATCGTGAGGATGTCCGGATCGAAAACCGACTCCACCCACTCCAGCTCACCGGGTGCCGCGCCGCGCTCGAGCCAGGAGGCCCGCAGCCGGCGGCGGACCTCGGTGACGAGGCGTTCCCGCAACTGCCGCCGGGCGGCCCACACGACCTCGTCGGGCAACGCGGAGATCTTCTCGAATCCGGCCGCGTCGTCGGAAAGCAGGCCCGGGCCGGGCTCGCGGTCAGCAAGCTCGATGATGGGCCGGGACACCCAGGTCGGGGCGTGCACCCCGTTGGTCACCGAGCCGATCGGGACCTCGGCGGTGTCGAAACCGGGCCACAGCCCCGCGAACATCTCCCGGCTGACGATGCCGTGCAGCTTGCTGACGCCGTTCGAACGCTGCGCGAGCCGCAGACCCATGTGGGCCATGTTGAAGACGTTGGGGTCGGCCTCCACCCCGAGCTGCAGGATCCGCTCGACCGGCACACCGGGCCAGCCGTTGTCCCCGCCGAAATGGCGGGCGACCAGGCTGCGAGGGAACCGGTCGATGCCGGCGGGGACGGGGGTGTGGGTGGTGAACAGCGTGCCGGCGCGGGCGGCTTGGAGCGCCTCGTCGAAGCTGAGCCCGTTCTCGACGAGCTCCCGGATCCGCTCCAGGCCGAGGAAGCCCGCGTGCCCCTCGTTGGTGTGGTACACCTCGGGCTCCGGAGTCCCGGTCACCGCGGCGTAGGCGCGCAGCGCACGGACACCCCCGATGCCCAGCAGCATCTCCTGGAGCAGCCGGTGGTCGGTCCCGCCGCCGTAGAGCCGGTCGGTCACCCCCCGCTCGGCCGGCTGGTTGTCCTCGACGTCCGAGTCGAGCAGCAGCAGCGGGACCCGTCCGACCTGCGCCTTCCAGATCTGCGCGTGCAGCGTGCGACCCTCGGGCAGACCGACGGCCACCTTCACCGGCATCCCCGCCGGATCGGTCAGCTGGGCCAGGGGGAGCCCGTGCGGGTCGATGCCCGGGTACCGCTCCTGCTGCCAGCCGTCCCGGGACAGCGACTGCACGAAGTACCCGGCCCGGTAGAGCAGGCCGACGCCGATGATCGGCACGCCGAGGTCGCTCGCGGTCTTGAGATGGTCGCCGGCGAGGATGCCGAGGCCGCCGGAGTACTGCGGCAGCACCTCGGTGATACCGAACTCCGGGGAGAAGTAGGCGATCGCCGACGGGGCGCCTTCGGCCTTCCGCTGCTGATACCACAGATCGGCTGTCAGGTACTCCTGGAGGTCGTCCGCGACGTCGGTGAGCCGGCGCACGAACCGGCGGTCGGCGGCCAGCGCGAGCAGCCGGTTATGATCCACCTCGCCGAGCAGGCGGACCGGGTCTCCCTTCGTCGCCCGCCAGAGCTCCGGATCAACAGACTCGAACAGGTCCAGCGTCTCGGGATGCCAGGACCAGCGAAGATTCAGGACTAGTTCCCCTAGTGGAGCAAGCTGCCCGGGGAGCTGCGCACGGACGGTGAACCGTCGGAGGGCTCTCACGAAGACGTGAGCCTAGACAGTGCCGGTGACGTCGACACACCCGGGTGCGGCCAGCTGGTCCCGGCCGGGAAACAACTGTCATGTCGACCCGATGACAGCCAGAATTGTCCGGAACCGGGGACCGGAACCGCTCTTACTCGTTGTCTCGGGCGGTGCCCACCTTGGCCGCGAGCGCGGCCATCACCGCGGGGTCGCGCAAGGTCGTGACGTCGCCGAGTTCCCGGCCTTCGGCAATGTCACGCAGCAACCGGCGCATGATCTTACCGGACCGGGTCTTCGGCAGGTCGTCGGCCCAGATGATCCGCCGCGGCCGGGCGAGCTTGCCGATCCGCCTGGCCACGTGCTCGCGCAGCTCGGCCTCGGTGGCCTCGTTGCCCGAGCGGTCACCGGCGAGCGTCACGAACGCGACGATCGCCTGGCCGGTCTGCTCGTCGTACTCTGCGACCACCGCCGCCTCGGCGACGGCCTCATGGGCAACGATCGCCGACTCCACCTCCGCGGTGGACAGCCGGTGCCCGGACACGTTGATGACGTCGTCGATCCGCCCGATGATCCAGAAGTAGCCGTCAGCGTCGAGGCGCGCGGCGTCGCCGACGACGTAGGTCGACGGGCCGAAGCGGGAGAAGTACGTCTTGACGAACCGCTCGTCGTCCTTGTAAAGGGTGCGCAGCATGGATGGCCATGGCTTGGTGATCACCAGGATTCCGGTGCCCTCGGTGACCGGCTCGCCGTCCTCCGAGAGCAGCGCCGGGCTGATACCGGGCAGCGGCAGGGTCGCCGAACCCGGCTTGGTCGACGTCACGCCGGCCAGCGGCGAGATGAGCACGGAGCCGGTCTCGGTCTGCCACCACGTATCGACGATCGGGCAGCGACCACCGCCGATGACCACGTGGTACCACAACCATGCCTTCGGGTTGATCGGTTCCCCGACCGTGCCGAGTACCCGCAGCGAGGACAGGTCGTGCCGACCGGGATACCGCGCGCCCCACTTGATGCACGTACGGATCGCCGTCGGCGCCGTGTAGAACACGGTGACCTTGTACTCCTCGATGAGCCGCCACCAGATGTCGTAGTCGGGGTAGTCCGGCGCCCCCTCGTACATCACGCTGGTCACGCCGTTCGACAGCGGGCCGTAGACGATGTAGGAGTGCCCGGTGATCCAGCCGACGTCCGCGGAACACCAGTAGACGTCGGTGCCCGGGTCGATGTCGAAGACCGCCCGGTGAGTGTAGGTGGCACCGAGCAGGTAACCCGCGGTCGTGTGCAGAATCCCCTTCGGCTTCGCGGTCGATCCGGAGCTGTAGAGGATGAACAGGGGATGCTCCGCGGACAGCGGTTCCGGCGGGCAGTCGGGCGCCGCCGCGGCCAGCAGTTCGTGGTACCAGACGTCCCGGCCCGCGGTCATCGGCGCCCCGGTACCGCCCGGCCCGGGCACGACCACAACGTGCTCCAGTGCCGGGAGGTCACCGAGCTCCGCGTCGACGGCGGCCTTCACCGGCGCCGTCCGCCCTTTGCGCCGCGCGCCGTCCACGGTGATCAGCACCTTGGCGTCGGAGACCTCCATCCGCTCCCGGACCGCGGACGGCGCGAAACCACCGAAGACCACGTTGTGGACCGCGCCGATCCGGGCGCAGGCCAGCATCGCGACGGCCACCTCGGGAATCATCGGCAGGAAGATCCCGACCACGTCGCCGGCGCGCACGCCGAGCGAACGCAGCCCGTTCGCCAGCCGCTGGGTGTCGGCGAGCAGGTCCGCATAGGTGACGGTGCGCCGCTCTCCCTCCTCCCCGTGCCAGTGGAAGGCCACCCGCTCGCCGCGCCCGGCCGCCACGTGCCGGTCCAGGCAGTTCTCCGACAGGTTCAGCGTCCCGTCCGCGAACCAGGTGTAGAAGGGCGGGTTCGAGTCGTCGAGTACCTGCGTGAACGGCGTGTGCCAGGTCAGCAGCTCCTCGGCCTTGCGAGCCCAGAACGCGTTCGGGTCCGCCTCGGCGGCGGCCCGGTCGGCGTCCATCGGCCGGCGCCGGGTGAAGGCCGCCGACGGGTCGAAACGCTCCACTGACAGCAGGCTCTCCAGGGTCGCCTCGAGATCGGCGACGTTCTCGAGACCGGTCGGGACGCTGACAGCTGTGTCGGCCACGGCTCCTCCTGGGTCGGCTCGGGACGAACAGCACGGTCATACTCTGCCCCTCGGTCTACCACGAAGGCCCGTCAACTCTCAGGAGTTGCACGGCAGGTTCCGGCGGTCGGTAGGTTCCGGGAGTGGGAGGGGACCGACCGGTGGCCGACAGTTGGTAATGTCCGCTACTTCCAGTTAGGGGCTAGTGCGCCGGCTGGAACCAAGTGATCCCCGAACCCGATCGGGAGATGATTGATGAAGATCAGCTCGTGTCGGCCTATCGTGACGACCGACACCTACAGCGATACCGAAACCATCCTCAAAGCCGGCGCCGTCGACGATCTCGGCGGGCCGGGGCGGGGTGGGGAACGCCGGGGTGCCGGACGCCTCGCCGGTCGTCGAGGGGCCTGAAGCGGGAGGAATGCGGATGAGTGTGGTGCGGCTCGAGGTTGACGGCGGGATCGGCACCATCCGGTTAGACCGGCCGCCGATGAACGCGCTGGATTCCACGGTCGCCGCGGAGCTGCGGACCGCCGCGGTCGAGGCGACCCGGCGGTCGGACGTCCGCGCGGTGGTGCTCTATGGCGGGGAGAAGGTGTTCGCCGCCGGGGCCGACATCCGGCAGATGGCGCCGATGGGTTACGCCGAGGTATCCGCCTGGGTGGGCGATCTGAACTCCACCTTCGAGGTCGTGGCCCGGATCCCGAAGCCCGTGGTCGCCGCGGTGACGGGCTATGCCCTGGGCGGCGGGTTGGAGCTTGCCCTGTGCGCGGACGTGCGGGTCCTGGCCGAGGACGCCCGGGTCGGCCAGCCCGAGATCCTGCTCGGAGTGATCCCCGGTGCGGGGGGCACCCAGCGGCTGCCGCGCCTGATCGGCCCGTCCCGCGCCAAGGACCTCATCTTCAGCGGCCGGCAGGTCCGGGCGGCCGAGGCCGCGGAGATCGGCCTGGCCGACGCCGTCGTTCCCGCGGGTGAGGTGTACGTGCAGGCGAAGCGGATCGCGGGCCGGTACACGAACGGCCCGGCGATGGCGCTCGCGGCGGCGAAGCACGCGGTCGACGACGGCGCGGAGATCGCGCTGGCCGAGGCGCTGCGCCTGGAGGCGGCGCTGTTCGCCGGGCTGTTCGCCACCGAGGACCGGCGGATCGGAATGGAGTCCTTCCTCGAGAGCGGGCCCGGCAAGGCCGACTTCATCGGCCGCTGACCGGAACCTCGTGCGGTGCCTGTGGTTAAGGGTCCCCGGATGGCGCCGAAGGCGCCATCCGGGGACTACCGCATGGCCAGGTCGGCGATGACCGGCCGGTGGTCGCTGCCGAAGTCGCCGCCGACCTCGAAACCCGTCACCGCAAACGCGGGTGAGGCCAGCACGTGGTCGATGCGCAGCACGGGCGGCAAGATCAGGCTTTTGGAGTTCCAGGTCGGTTGCCACCCGCCGCCGACGACGTCGTGCGCGTCGCGTACCCCCGAGCTCACCAGCCGGCGGAACGGCCGGTGGTCCCGGGTGGCATTGAAGTCGCCGGCCATGACGACCGGCAGCGTGGCGTGCTCGAGCTGCGCGCGCAGCGTGTCGAGCTGGGTCCGCCACTGGTCGGTGTAGGCGCTGGTCGTCGGTGAGATCGTGTGCACCGCGTACACGACGAAGCGTCGACGCTCATCCACCTCCACGGTGGCCCGCAACGACATCGATCCGCCGACGACCGGGGCCGCGGCGTCGTGCAGCGGGAAGCGGGAGAACACGGCGGCGCCGAACGCACCCGGCTCCGGGTACACCTCGCGGTACCGGTAGCTCGCCAGCGCCCCGGACGAGGTGACCCGCGCCAGGGTGAGCGGGGAGAGCTCCACGAGGACGAGCACGTCCGGGTTCGCGGCGCGGATCTGCGTGCCCAGTCGGTCGGCGCGGTCGTTGTAGTAAAGCAGGTTTGCCGACATCACCCGCAGGCGCGCGGCACCCTGCGGGGCCTCCTCGGCGCCGCCGGGGAGAACCTCGGGCAGGGTCCAGAACAGATGGATGGCGATCAGGGCCATGGAGATAATCATCAGCAGGTTGCGGCGGAGTGCGAAGGCCACCGCCACGGTGGCGTAGGCCGGGAGGTAGAGCAGTTCGGTCCCGGCGTTGATCGCGGAGTAGGGCCAGCCCACCGCATCGTCGAGATGGGCCAACCGGCCGAGGACGACCCCCCCGAGCCCGGCCGCTGTGACCCACGCGACGATCACGACCAGGGGGCGGACCGGGAAGGCCGGGCGCGGCCGGGGCTCCGGGGCGGCGACCGGGATGTTCTTGTGCCGGGAGATGGGGTCGATGTCCGGCACGGCGGAACCGGACTCCTGCGCGGAACTCACTGCACTAGAGTGCCCGGCTGGCAGGGCTGTCCGGGAGGCGGGTGCTCCCGGACAGCCCGTTCGGTGGTGAGACGTCGGTAACGGGTGGGGCCGATGGCCGTGGCTTGCCGGCGCCGGGAGCCGTCGGCGCTGAAGTCGTCGGCGCCCGTGCGACGGCTATCGGTGACCGGTCAGGTGGCGGCTGTGACGTCGGCTGTGGCGCCGACCAGTGGGCGCGCCCGTTCGTGCCATTCGCGGACCGCCACCGTCGGGTGCGTGTCGAGCTCACGGTCCAGCTCCCGCAGCTTCTCGGTGACCCGGGAGGACGACAGCTGCCCGGCGACGGAGACGGCTCGGTAGCCCGCCTCCAGGGCGGCCTCCAGGTCCGGAGTCGGTCGGCGCAGGTAGGCCAGGGCGAGGTTGGCCTCGGCGTAGCTGCGGGTTCGGGCGCGCGCCGCGCCCTGCAGGCTCCGGGCCTCGAGCAGTTTCGTCTCGGCCGGTCGGGCGTGGCCCAGCAGTAACAGGCAGTGACCATGGCACTCGGCGACGTCGCCGGCGTTGTAGTGGCCGGCCCAGGACGGTCCGTCGTCCCCGTCGCTGCGCGCGATCGCCCGGTCCATCTTGTCCAGGGCCTCTATGCAACCGGCCTCGTCACGGTTGCGTGCCAGCGCCCAGGCATGCTTGTCGTGCAGCATGGCCTGCACAGCATACGAGGAGTGCCGCACCGCGCGGCCGAGGGCCGCCCGGGCCAGGGCGAGGCTCTGCCGGGGATGGCCCAGCCGGGCGGCCTGGTCGCTCATTGCGGACAGCGCCCGGCCGGCGAGCATGGCGTCGTCGGCGTGCTCGGCGAGGCTGAGGGCCTGGATGTAGTAGCGCTGCGCGAGGGCCTGCCGGTTGCTGTCTTGGGCGAGCCACCCGCTGAACTGGGTCAGCTCGGCCAGCGCACTGAACAGGTCGGGGCTCGGCCATCCCTCCCGGGCGGCCCGGGCCCGGTCGTGCAGAAAGGCGACGACCTGAGGCCGGATCTCGTCGCCGCCGAACTTCGCGTCCAGTCGGCGGAAGGTGTCCG